>CAZBGG010000063.1:0-6919 GCA_964491305.1 uncultured Methanosarcinales archaeon | reverse complement strand
CTTAAATCCGATAACCCCTTTTTTGAAAAAAAACCTTGCATAAATTTTCCCAGTATTGCCTTTTATAAGTGTATCATCCACATCAAAAACAGCAGCTTCTTTCATCAGAAATAAAAATTACAGGCTGCTTATATATTTTTCTGGATTTTGCAAGTTGTTTAATTAAACACCTGTACTTGCTTCGCTTATATTATTTAATCAAGCCTATCAGCAATTATTATGAACATTTGCTCTTTTTGCACATTACAAAGAAATGCTGCCATTTGGAAATAAGTGAACCAGGGTAACAAAGGGTTTCTTTTTAGAAACTGCCAAATATTTAAATTAGTTTCATTTATATACAGGGTATAAAAAAGATACTTTGTTTTGGATTTTCAATAAGATGTTAAAATGAGACAAATAATAAAAATTGATGAGAGCAAGTGTAACGGTTGCGGTGATTGCATCCCAAATTGTCCTGAGGGAGCATTACAAATAATTAATGGAAAAGCAAGGCTTGTAAGCGAAGCATTCTGCGACGGTCTTGGTGAATGTATAGGCCATTGCCCAAAAGATGCGATATTTATTGAAGAAAGGGAGGCCGAAAATTATGATGAAAAAAAAGTTATGAAAGAAAATATTGTTCCAAAGGGTGAAGCCACAATTAAGGCACACCTTAAGCATCTCAAAGAGCATAATGCGGATGAATACCTAAATGAAGCAATTGATTATCTAAAAGAAAAAGGAATTGAAGTTCCTTTAATAGACGAGAAAGGGATGCCTATCTTTTCAGAACCTGAAAAAAAACCTTGCGAATGCCCTGGAGCACTTCCTTGTGAGCTTTCCCTTGGAGAGGATAGAAATGATTTTGCAAAAGAAACAAAATATCTAAAAAACTGGCCAGTGCAATTACATTTAATCCCAGAAAATGCACCCTTTCTTAAGGGGAGCGATCTTTTGCTTGCGGCTGATTGCACCGCATTTACAGTACCGGATTTCCATAAAAGATTTCTTAATGGTAAGATCCTTGCCATAGGGTGCCCAAAACTGGATGATTCTTATGAGACATATGAAAAAAAACTTGCTGAAATTATTAAGAATTCATCTTTAAATTCACTTACGATTGCAATAATGGAAGTGCCATGTTGTAACGGCCTTCTTAGCATAGCAAAAAGCTCAATTGCCAATTCAGGACAAGGTATACATTTAAGGGTATTCGTAGTGGGAATTGATGGGAGTATAAAAAAGGACGAATGGAAATGATACAGGGAAGTCAAATTCAGATGAAGTTATTGAGTATACATTATTAAAAAACAGGAGGTGCATATGATGTTTTGTTATCAATGCGAAGAAACAATAGGTCCATGCGATAAGGCAGGGGTATGCGGTAAGACAGAAGAGGTTTCAGATTTGCAAGATTCTCTGATATACGCAGTCAAAGTAATTGCAAAAAAAGGGAAGAATACTGATGAAGAAAACAGGTTTATAATAAACAGTCTTTTTTCGACTATTACAAATGTCAATTTCAAAAAGGAAGACATTCAAAGAAGAATAGAAAAAGCGAAGGAATTCGTTCAGCTGACAGATGAGGAAATTGAAAGAAACAAGGGAATACAGAAGGATGAAAATGAAGATCTCAGATCGTTAAAAGAAACAATAACGTATGGGGTTAAAGGGATTGCTGCCTATATGTACCATGCAAAGGCATTGGATTATGATGGCAAGGAGATTGAAGAATTTGTAAGGAAGGCGCTTTCAACCGTATTTGATGAAAAATCTCCCGACACATTAAAAGAACTGGTTCTGGAATGTGGAACATTCGGTGTAAAAGCCATGGAACTTTTGGATAAGGCAAACACAATGACTTTCGGTCATCCTGAACCTACTGATGTTAATATTGGCATCAAGGATAAGCCAGGCATATTAATAAGTGGTCATGATTTAAAAGACCTTAAAAAGCTCCTGGAGCAGTCGGAAGGCTATGGTGTTGATGTTTATACTCACGGTGAAATGCTGCCGGCAAACTACTATCCTGGGCTGAAAAAATACGATAATTTAGCAGGAAATTATGGAGGAAGCTGGTGGAAACAGACAACAGAATTTGAAAAATTCAACGGGCCGGTGGTCATGACAACCAACTGCCTCGTTCCCCCCAAGGAATCATACAAGGACAGGATTTATACCACCGGGCCTGTGGGTTTTAAAGGCTGTAATCATATACATGAAAAAAACAATGGCAGGGAAAAGGATTTCACCCATGTTATTGAGCATGCGAAAAATTGCAAGCCTCCTACAAGTCTTGAGGAAGGAAAAATAAAGGGAGGGTTTGCCCATAATTCTGCCTTGTCAGTTTCTGATAAGATTGTTAATGCAGTGAAAACAGGCGCAATCAAAAAGTTTATAGTGATGGCGGGATGTGACGGTCGGCATAAAGAAAGAGATTACTATACAGAATTTGCAAAGAAGTTACCTGAAAACACGGTAATATTGACTGCAGGTTGCGCAAAATACAGATACAACAAACTGGACCTTGGCAACATACAAGGAATACCCCGCGTCCTTGATGCAGGGCAATGCAACGACAGCTATAGTTTAGTCGTAATCGCTAAAAAGCTTGCTGAAGCCTTTGAACTTGATGATATCAACAAATTACCAATAGCATACAACATAGCATGGTATGAGCAAAAGGCTGTGACAGTGCTGCTTGCATTGCTGAGTGTCGGTGTAAAAAATATCCATGTTGGACCAAAGGCTCCCGCATTTTTGTCAGAAAATGTATTCAATTACCTTCAGAAGAATTTTAATCTCGGCGGTATTGAAAATGTTGATTCAGACCTGCAGAAAATGCTAAATTAATTTTTTTATTTTGACAATGAAAAAACTGACCTGTGCTAATGAAAGAGCGAACGAATAATCAGATTTAAAACAGCATAAGGGGACGCACATAATGAAAAAATTCAATAAAATACTGATGTTTGTAACAATGGCAAGCCTTACCATAACATTATTTACATCAATACCTTTGATAAAAAATTATTTCAAAGGTAGTGAGATGAAGTTTCCAATTTTTACTGACCTACATGTTTGGTTTGGAGCAGTGTTTGCTATAGCTATAATAACAAGAATAGTTATAAATAGAAGAACAATAAAAGCGATGATCTTAAAATGACTTAATATTGTTTTTCATGAACCATTGGAAATTAATAAAAATGAAAGTAGAATCCCCCATTGAAAATGGATGAGAATTGCACAGTGTATAAAACGGTAAACATTCTTTCTAAAAAGTGGTCTCTTCTGATAATACTAAGCATCCATAAGTCCAATAAAAAATCCAAGAGGTATTCTATGATAAAAAGTGATTTGCCGGAAGTAACACCTAAAATACTTTCCCAAAGGCTAAAGGAGCTGGAGTCTGAAGATATAATTAGAAAAGAGACTGACACGACCGCTGTCCCCATAAAAACATCTTATTCATTAACCAAAAGCGGCAGAGAGCTTGTGAAGGTTGTAAGGCTAATGAAAAAATGGGGGCTTGACTGGAAATTTCCTAATGACATATGCTCTAAAACCAATTGTAGCGAATGCAGGATTTAATTAGATTGTTGTCTCCTTTAGTTTCATCATTTTTCATGAAATTTTTATATGAAGCATTTCCATTATTTATTTGTTCTTTATTTATCCAGTTTATATATTTCATTTATTGCATTATTCTTGGAAAGGGCAATTGTTTGCCCAAAATTATTTAAATCAAGCATTTCCATCTGATGAAAATGTTATACATCGTATCAACACCAATCGGAAATCTAAAAGACATAACATTGAGAGCTATTGAAGTTCTAAATGAAGCAGATTTAATCGTAACAGAAGATACAAGGAGCACAGGAACGCTTCTGAAAGCCCACAACATAGAGAAAAAGCCATTTATCTCTTATAATGACCATAATGCTCAAAAAAGGATTCCAAAAATAATTGATTTGCTAAACCAAAATAAAATGATTGCACTTGTTTCAGAAAACGGCACTCCTGCAATATCTGATCCAGGATACAAACTAATAAAGAAATGCATTGAAAATAAAATACAAGTTATTCCCATTCCGGGATGCACAGCATTAATACCCGGTTTGGTTTCCTCCGGTTTTCCAACAGATAAGTTTGCTTTTTATGGATTTCTCCCGAAAACAGGTAAGAAAAAAAAAGATATGCTCGAAGCTGCCGTGGCATCCGGCATGACATCAATATTTTATGAATCCCCTCACAGAATAAATAAAACCATCAAAATTCTTGAGAAGTTCTATCCTGACAAAGAAATCTGTATTGGGAGGGAAATGACCAAGAAATTTGAAGAATTCGTAAGAGGAAAACCCTCGGAAATAAATAAAAAGATAGCCGAAAAACCTAAGGGAGAATTCGTTCTGGTGATTAATAGATGAATTTGAAAAACAATATTCCTTTATTCTATGTGTTTAAATTTGTGGGGGCATTGGGTTTTTCACTGCCTATATTTTCATTATTTTTCCTTTCTCAAGGAATTAGTTTCGCCCAATTGTCTTTTATTATTATATTATTCAATATAGCCAATGTAGTCTTTGAAATACCTTCAGGGTATTTTGCCGATATTTTCGGCCGTAAAAATTCGTTGATTGTTTCAAGGCTTTTGTTTACAATTGCTTTTTCAGTAATTGTCTTGATAAACTCTTATCCTGCATTCCTTATAGGGTGGGCATTGAATGGAGTGGCGCTTGCTTTCTTTTCAGGCGCCGATAGCGCACTTATCTACGATACCTTGAAAAAGCTTGGAAGAAAACATGAGTTCAAAAAGATACAGGGAAGGTCATTTGCGTTGAGAATGGCAGCCATGGGAATAGGGGCACCAGTAGGAGGATATTTTGCAGAGCAATTCGGCCTAATAGTTCCAATGTATATGATGGTATTTGTAGGAATAACATCATTTACTATAGGTCTTTTTCTTATTGAACCTGGCAGAGGCCAAAACAAACCATCAAAAAATCTGAGTTTACACTTTAAGTCTTCTTTTAACACAATAAAAAAAGACAAAGTAATTTTAGCCTCCTTACTGCTTTATTCTTCAGCTTTTTCAATGATAGTATCAAGCCATTATCTCTTTCAACCATATCTTAACAAGATAGGCGTAGACTTGAAATACTTTGGCATAATCTATATGCTTCTTTTATTTTCAAGTGGCATATCCGCGTTTTACGCCCACAAGGCTGATAAGTTTATAGGAATTAAATATTCATTCCTTTTTATCTTCATATTAGTAATACTTGATTTCTTCACAAAAGCTTTTTTCCCCCTAATAATAATCTGTGTTATTGCAAGCCTTATCAACAACCTGGTCTTTGGATACCTCAATCCATTATTTTTTGATATTGTAAACAAAAGAATTAGAACATATAACAGGGCAACTATACTTTCAATTGCCAATTTTACTTCAAGCTTTTTTATTTTCGTCTTTAATCCGTTTTTTGGTTATTTAGCTGATAAATTCAGCCTTTTCCATACTTTTTTTGCTCTTTTTATAGTAACTGGATTATTCGGAGTGATTCTTTTGCCGTATTTGTTTGGGATTGTTAATAAGAGAATATTAGAATAAAGAATTTGTTTTGTTGCTCTATCCAATCGATTGTAGAAATTACCCCTATTAAACATTTATAATGAACCTATATTACTTAAAAAAATCAGTCAAATTCTTTGAAACCAAGGACGCTCTTGACCTCTTTGTTAAGTTTTTTTATATTATGATACTCCCCTTCTTCAGTATCGATCTTTATTAATTTACCCTCATCTTCTGAGGGCATTTGAAAGGTTTTTTTTTGGGAAAGATAAACGTTTTCGAAATCTGCATCGGATACATTGCTTTTTTCTTTCTTTCTTTCAATAAGTCTTTTTTTTATTGTATCTTCTGTTGCAACAGTGTTGATTATAATGAACTCTGCATTATATTTTTTAGAGAGCTCCCTTACCTTTCTCCTATTTTCATTACTTATGAAGGAAGCATCAAGTGAAACCTTTCCGCCCATTGAAAGTATCTTTTCGCATTTTAAAAACATCTCATCATATACCTTCTGTCTTGCCTCTTCATTATAATACTTCTTCATATACTCTTCATCCTTTTTTTCATCTCCTTTTAGATTGAAAATTTCTCTTCTCAGAACGTCAGTCCTGATGACTGGAGAATTAATTATATCCGATGCAATTTTAAGCCATCTTGATTTACCTGTTGCGCTGTATCCACAACTTATGAACACCGCAGGTTTTTGATTGCTAAAAACCAACGCATAATTATAAGCTATTCTCAAATAATCTTTGCAGTCCTCTTCAAGCTTTTTCTTATCGTCATATGAGGCGCCTTCTAACATAAGAGCACTGACTTTGGCCCTCACAAAAGCCCTATAGCATTTATAAAAATCAAGGACTGTATAAAGACTATAGTCACCCGAAATATCAACATACTTGCTTATAAGGTACTTAGATAATGGCTCATGCTTCCGTCTCTCAAGATCCATCGCAAGAAATGCTATATCATTTGCAGTATCACTACACCTGAAAGACTTATTGAACTCAATGCAGTCGAAAATCTTTACCTCATCAAGTATAAAAATATTTCCTGCATGAAGATCACCGTGGCAATCAGCTATCTTATTTTCTTTTATCCTATTGTCAAATACTTCTTTCTTCTTATAAAATTCGTTAGTGGCATTTTTGATAAAATCATACTTTTCCCTATCAAGAATTTCCACATTTTTAGTCTGCTCAAAGTTTTCGTCCGTATTTTTCTTCATTGCCTCCGCAGTTGCATAGCTCTCTACTTCCTGATTTTTTTCAGCGGCCTCATAGAAGTTTACAAGCAAATAGGCGATATCTTTCATATCTTTATAGCTTACCTTATAATTTTTAAGAAGCTCTTTCATGATACCTT
>CAZBGG010000062.1:0-6994 GCA_964491305.1 uncultured Methanosarcinales archaeon | reverse complement strand
ATTATTTTTTTTCTTTTAACTTTAATAGAAGGTCTCACAATAAAAAACCCGAAAGCTTTTTCCCTTTAAAAGCAGAGTTTTAAGTGGGTTGACAGTATTAAACCAAGCAAAACTTTTAGTTTTACGATGAATTCTAGAAAGCTTACATTTTTTCAAATCTCATAGAACAGTTCAAGGTTTCCTTGACATCATCAAAGCTGATCAATAATACTTGGCGATTTGCACTGTTTCATTTTTTCCAAAGTTCAAATGCTATAGAATAACCATATTTGAATTGGATCTAATAACAAAAAACCTGTTTTTTTGAACATTCAGAATTACTTCTTACCCTTAGTCTTCTCCTTGAATAGATGGGGATTTTTGTTGACAAAAGATTTTATCAATCTATCAAAAAAAAAGCCCTTGCCATCATACTTTAAATATATATAACCTGAAACTGAAGAAAAAAGTGCGCCTATCGAATCAGCTATTAGATCCCACATAGTATCCATTAAACCAAGTCTTGTGTCCCCCTCAAGTCCCCTCGATTTTTGCATATCTGCACCAAATATTGAATCAACTAAAAATTCAAAGATTTCCCATAATAGGCCCATTGATAAGGCGAAACAAAAGGCAAAAAAAGCAATAATTGAAGGATCTGCCTTAAGCCTGTTTTGTCGATAAAGTATATAAAGAAACATAAAACCCGCAAAACCTAAGACAACTCCAGCAATAGTATGTAATAAAGTATCCCACCACCAAAACCTAATATAAAAATCATGAACTTCGCCAAGAAAAATACCTGCGTATATGAAAATAACCACAGTCAGTTCCATTTCCAAAGGAAGATTGAATCTTAAATTCTTCTGGACCATTGCCGGAACAAACGTCAGGAACAATGTGAGCGAAGATATAAAAACAATTAACCATTTGCCATTGAGAATTCCACTTATAATTGCCAGAACAATGGAAATACGTATTGCAAAAGCAACAGCCAACTGGACCTTTTCTGAGAAAGGCAAACTTTCACCAAATAACCTCATCAGAAACCAAGAAAGTTTTGAATTTATATTTTTTTCCAAAAGTAAAAAAATTCTTTGTTTATTGACTGCAACCCGCTCAACGTCCAAACTAAAAATCTTTTATTTTGAATAGATTTTTATCTACAAAAGGCAGTGAGTACAGGAGAAGGTAGTAAAGGAAGGTTTTGATAGACCTTAATGCAAGGTTTTCAATAAGATTAATTTGTAACTACAAAGTCAACGAAATACCAATTTAAAACGGAACAATAGTCTTTATAAACCACCCTCTATTACTACAGAAAAGACCAGAATCATTAAAATGAAAAAAGCAATTGTTTTCGGAACGTTTGATATTCTTCATGAAGGCCATAAGAACTTCCTCAAACAAGCAAAATCCCATGGAGAAAAATTAGTAGTAGTCGTTGCCAGGGATGATAATGTTGTTTCTTCAAAAGGCAGGAAGCCTATAAACTGCATGGAAAAGAGGATTGAGTCTGTAAATAGTCTAAATATTGCAGACAAGGTTATACCTGGAAAAGAAGATAGATTTTTTGATATTATTTGGGAAGAAAATCCGGACTTCATATGTTTGGGTTATGACCAGGACTCCAAAGGAATAAAAAAAGAAATTGAAAAAAGAGACAGCGAAATCAAGATTGTCAGGTTGAAACCTTACAAAGAAAAAGAGTACAAAACCAGCCTTTTAAGGAATAAGAGGCAAATTGATGTCTAACCAACATATATTTTATCAGTTATTATCCAGATTATAAATTCTTAATAAAGACATGACTACTCTCACAAAAAAGCCTAAAGATGTTAAAAGTGAATATTTTAAAGAATGCATGTCCCATTTGCAGAGGCGACTTAAAAGGAAACAAAAAATACATGTATCTTTGCAAGAGATGTAATATTTTATTCTCTGAAAAAGATCTTAAACTACCTTCAAATTCCGCTGAAAAATTATGATAGCAAAAACTTCTTCGTCTATTTATTGCAAACAAATCCCTCAACTAAAAACAATAAAGAATTATTCCTACTTTTAAGTAAATTAACCCATATCAATTGCTTTAAGATAATAATCGGCTGTTTTTACAACCTTAACCCTAAGAACCTGCCCCAAGAAGTAATTACCCCTCAAAACTATTGGCTTATAAGCATAGTTTCTCGCAATCCAGGTATCATCCTTACCTTTTTCATCCACAATAACCTCACCTTCCCAATTAAGCCACTTTTTATTCTGCTCAAATGCAACCCAACTAAATAAATCAGTCATCTTGCGGCTTCTTTCCTTTATTTTTTGTGCTGGCAATTGTTTCATATTGTATGCATCAGTATGTGGACGTTTCCAATAGCGTGAGATATTTAATATATCAGGTTTTATATCTCTTATCAGCTCAAAACTTTTATTAAAATCTTCGGCGTTTTCTCCAGGAAAACCACAGATAACATCTGTTGCAAGTGTAACATCCGGAACATCAGTTTTCAATCTCCTTATTAATTCATAAAATTCCTCAACAGAATAGGACCTCTTCATCTTTTTGAGAATCTTGTTGCTTCCAGACTGTACTGGGATATGGATAAACCTGAACATTTTTTCATGCCTCAAGAGCTCAACCAAATCGTCAACATACTCAAGAGCAAAGTTAGGATTCATCATGCCCAGTCTAATCCAATAATCTCCTCTTAAAGAAGTAAGTTCTCTCAAAAGCTCCGGAAGGCTAGTACCTATATCCTTTCCATAACACCCGGTGTCCTGTGCTGTTATCCATAATTCCTTAACACCGTCCCTAACCGCATCAGAAGCTACTTTAAGTATATCCTCTTTTTTAGCTGAGACAAGCTCCCCACGCGCTTTTTTTACAACACAATAACTACAATTTCCAAGACAACCAAAAGCTATTGGGATTATCTCAATTATTTTATTTTTCCTCTTTTTAGGAATAGAATACCTGTCTTGTTTATCCCTTGCAATAAGCACTACATGGTTACCATTAAGAGTTTCCTCAACAACCTCTACTATATTGTTTATCTGGTCTACACCAATCATAGAAACCTCATTAAGTTTTTCAGGAAGTGCCTGTGATAGACAACCCGCAACAACCACCTTTTTCCCTTTTTTCTTTAGCTGTTTAACATACGATATAGCTGTCTCTTGAGATGGCTCCTTCACAATGCAGGTATTCACAACCACTAAAAGAGCATCGTCTTCACTCTCAACTATTTTGAAACCTGATTTTTCCAATAACCCCGAGATCCTCTCCGAATCAGACGCATTAAGTGAGCATCCATAGGTCCTCACATAAATGTTTTCCATAAGTGTAAGAAAAATAAGATATTTTAAAGCTTTATGGAATAGCAGAGGTAATCATTCCCGTAAAGAAAGAAGAATCAGCGAAAGCATACTGGGAGATAACAACAATTACTATAAGCAAAATTATACCGATTAAAAACAAAAATGCTAATGTCAGCAGCGGAACAAGTATTATTGAGAAAAATGCCCTCAATTTAGTTATCTGATACTCATGAACCAAACCAATTACCTCAGTAACCACTACATGGATAAATGAAACTACGAAAAATAAAATCGACAAAACTAAAAAAGACACTATCAAAATTCCGCTAATGGTAAAACTTTGTGTAGCCACCGCTATACCTGGAAAAATAAAGGAGAATAAAAAGAATACTATATGGTATATCAACGAATAAAATAAACCAACAACACTTGCATAAGCAACAACCTTGAAAGTTTTCTGAAAATCAACCTTTACCTTAAGTATCATCAAACCAAGAGAGGTTATCGCAGCAGAAACAAAAGGAGCCGTGAATGCAATAATACCTATTAAAACTAAGCTAACAGGAATAAAAATAAGATGTGAAAAAATTTCCATAGCTCCACCAAAAATAAAAGTTGTAATAGAATCAAGAACCAGACCAAAAACAGAAACAATAATGTATAATATGGCAAAAAAAAGAAGCGGTTTTAAGTAGTCAGTCTCGTCCTCCACTTCCTTGAAGAAACTCTTTGGATAAAAAAGAATCCATCTCAACTTTTCTGCATAACTTAACATCGATTATTTCAGGTTAAAAACATTTAAATAATTTTCGAAAAATACCCCATAGTGATAACAAATAAAACAACAAATATATTAATATTTTTTTAACAACCTAACATTTATATAACGCAAAATTTATAAATTAAAACATATATTATGTACAAAAGATTTTAAGAAGGTGAGATAATATGATTGAGTTGGGAGGTAATATTTCATTAAGTGGTTTTAACCAAATGGATAGGGACACAATAATCATTGTGAAAAAAATTGTTGGAAGCTATGTAAAGACATTGAGTGAAAAAAACAAGAACTTCAAAAGCCTCAGCCTCACTCTTAAGACTGTTCATGAAAGGGAGAACTCAGAGAAGTACGAGATGAAAGGAAATCTAATTGCTGACAAGCAATACAATGCCGAAATAACCGATTACAATTTAATGATAGCCATTGATAAAACCTTAAAAAAACTCGAAAAATCATCTGAAAAATGATAACTGATTGCATTGATTGCAATGAATTAAAAGTTTTGGTTAAGCCGGGTGCTAATAAAAATGAAATTCTTGAAATTGATAAGAAAAACAAAATTGTTAAAGTATCCATAAAGGAGGCGGCCAAAAACAATAAAGCTAACATAGAATTACTAAAATTTATTTCAAAATTATTAAAAAAGAAAGTTAAAATCAAAAGAGGGCTGAACTCTAAAGAAAAGACTTTAGAAATAACCTAGAGCTCTCTTTCAAATCCTCTAATGAGCCATGATTTATAATTGTTTGGTCTGCCATTGCTATAGGCCCTGCTTTATTCAGGTTTTCTATCTCTGATTTATCACGGGACTTGGCTTGTTCATATGAAAAGGGACGGAATCTCATCTCCTTGTCCTTATTTGAATCATAAGCCCTTTTTTCAAGCCTCTCATATCTTGTTTCCGGTGAAGAATAAACAGCAAGAGTAAAAAAATCTTTTCCATACCTTTCTTTAAAGAGCAAATATTCTTCCCAACTGTATAAACCATCTACTATTATGTGCTCATATTCTTCTTTTAAGCTCTCAATTTTGGGAAGGTTTAGTGTTGCATAGGCAGCCATTCCATGCATCTTCCTCATCTCTTCCCTTATGGGCCTTTCGTTTTCTTCAGTTGGCTGAAGACCTCTCTCTTTTACGATTTCAAGAGTTATTTGCCCAAGCCTGATATAACCAAAGCCTTTACTAACTAAAAAGTCAGCCACTTCACTCTTGCCTGCACCACACATACCTACAATAGCTATTATCATTTTAACTTTAAAGAAAAATATTTATTATATAAAGTTTGCCAAACAATGATGAGAAAAGTAAAAATTGGTTATGACAAATATCAAAAGAAGGATATATTTAAGCTTGAGTACGAAAGTAATAAAACACCAAAGAAGCAGGTATTCAGCTCTGAAGACATAATTGTGGGAAATCCCAGTTCAAATATCGCAATAGCTTTTATTTACACATGGAGGGAAGACAGACCGCCACACAGTATTAAAGAGTTCTTCCAAAGAATATCTAATTATGCCTATATAACCGGCTATTGGAGAACAACCAACGGTGGAAGATACGTATTTTCAAATATACTTGCAAATCCCAATATAAACAAGATTGTAACTTTTGTGTATGGAAAAGAAGATAATGGACATATGCTAGTGGATGCGTTGGTTAATTTTTGGAAAAATGGCACAGATGAGAATGGAAAAATTATAGGTTCCAAGGCACAGAATCCAAATTTTGAGCAAGTAACTAAGGAAGCAGAGGAAAGAATAAGAAAACAGGCCGACCTTGTAGTTATTAGGAAATTGGACCCTGAAAATAATGATTTCGAGGAAAGAGTTATTAAAGCACTTTTCCAGGAACCTGAGAACGCAGAGAGGTTTGGTGATAGTGTGGAGTTTTATTCCAATGTAATTGATGATAGATTATTTTATGACGATGGATGCAGGTTTGATTCTCCGTATGAGCTGGATTTAAGCAAAGGATCAATAAAAGCTAGCTTTAGCGAAAAAGAGGCAAAAGGTGAAATAGGTGGAGCAATTCACGCAAGAAATCTGGAGGAAGGTCTTAAAAGCCTGGCTAGCTTCATATTTAATAAAGGCCATATCCTCAAAGACCAGAGAGGAACAACAATCTGTGAAAGTAGAAGTCTTACACTAAGTATTGAGAAGCCCTTAGAAAAGATACCAGAAGGATTTTCTAAGGAATATGTAGAAAAGTACACATACGAATTCCTAAACGGAGCTGATGAAAAATCCGAAGATTTTCCGTACACTTACCACAACAGAGTATTCAAAAAATGGGGTAATCAGGTCAAAAAATCAATTAGACTTCTTGAAAAAAATCCGAACACGCGAAGATGCCTTATCAGTTTATGGGATCCTTCAACCGACCTGGAGGTTGAAAATCCTCCATGCCTTAACTTCATATGGCTCTGCATCAGAAATAATCTTCTTGAAATGCATGTGACATACAGAAGTCACCACCTGGCAACCATAACGAAAAAAGGAAATATTATGACAGGTGAGGGAGCTTTCGTTCCGAATTTGTATGCATTGGGAGCGCTTCAAAAACAGATTTCAGAGAAACTGGGCCTTGCCAGTGGGTACCTGGTACTTAATGATTTCTCAGCCCATTTATATATTAGTGAAATATGAATATTGACAAAATAAGCAATACAAAACCCTAACTAAATAGAGGGAATTTCTTTTTTGAAATAAGTGCTAGCCATTAAAAGAATAACAAAGCTTATCTCAGGAAAACAATAAGCCACAAATGTGAAAAGACAAAAAAATCAAAAGTCTGAATTTCTGTTATTGAACTTTTCTCAAATCAGCAGAAAAACCTTAGACAACAAAAATCCAGTCAAAAAATAAAAATCAAAAAAATTAAATCAAAAAAAAATTTTACATAAATCCCGAAACATCCATT
>CAZBGG010000061.1:0-7008 GCA_964491305.1 uncultured Methanosarcinales archaeon | reverse complement strand
TGAATCCATGGGTGGAGACTATTCCCGATCATTGCTGGTTAGAAAAATGAGACTCACAATGAATGATGAGAACGTGGCACCTGTCGAACTCTCAAAGCAAGGAATTGTTGTACATAGGGTTTGATTTTATTCATTTTATTTTTTTATACATTTTTATATTTCATTTAAACGAGAAAAAAGATGGTATCGAAATTTTTATTGAATATTTTTATGAAGGGCTCTTTACATTTTGATGATGGAAAACTGTTTCTCTGGAACAATCCTTCGTTTATTCTCACATCTTCTGCTTTTGCAGTACTACAAAAAGCGATTTCAGATTTATATGGAAGTGAAGGGAATAATTTAATTTATCTTTTAGCAAAAATTCATGGAAAGAATTCAACACAAATAATGGTTAAAAGGTTCGGTTTCAAGCCGAATGAAGAAAACTTCAGTTATTTTGTTGATGGTTCTACCCTGGTGGGGATGGGTACTATGAAACTTAAAGAATATGATCTATCATCAAAAAACGCAATTTTAGAATCTTATGATTCTACCATCCCTAAAAAGTATATTGATTTGTTTTGTAAAAGCGATTTTCCAATAGATAATTACATGAGGGGGATCTTGGCGGGTGGAGCTGAGCCACTTATAGGTAAAGAGATGAAATGTACTGAAAGGAAGTGCATGGCAAAAGGAGATTTGTCTTGTGAATACCATATAAACCACTCTAAAAATGAGGAAACTTCAGAACTGCTAGATAGCATAATTGAAAAAAACAATATTTTGGAAATGTCTAAACGTTTTCTAAATAGCAGAAGCCTTCTCCAGAGATATCTTTCGAAACAATTCTTTTCATTGAAAAGCGGTAGCCTATATTTTAAAGATTATGAATGTGTTATTTTACCGATTTATTTATTTACTGTTATTATTAAGTTAATTAACTCAGGGGAAAGTAATGAGAGACTAATACTTAAGAAGACAGCAAAACAGTGTGTCAATGACTTTAATATACCAAGATTATCTCATAACAAAATTTCAAAACAAGACTGGAATAGTTTATTTGAAAAAATTAATTGTCTAGGATTTGGAGAATTCAAAATAAAACACTTTGTTGATTCAGGTATGTATATTGAGAACTCAAATAGCCCCCTCCCCCAGGATTACATTGCTCTGTTCGGATCGCAAAAGAAGAAGGTTGACATTTTTTCCGAAATTTTATTAGAATCACTAATTGAAACAGTAACAGAAAAAATGGTTGAAGTTGAAGAAACCTCTTGTACTGCTAATGGTTCAAAATCCTGCATCTTCAGGGTTAAATTCCTTTAATCTATTTATGATCGATGTAAATTCTTTTTTTATAAGGCATAACATAAGATGCGGTTTTATTTATTGTGTCATATCCCATGTATAAAACTCTTTTTTTGGGGATTTTGTTTTTTGAAAAAACAGGAACAAAACCAGAACCCTTTATGTTTCCGACAGGATACGTACCTTTAATTGTTATTGCACTATATATGTCGTGTTCCTTTGCTTGTTCAAGAGCACAGTCTATAAATTCAACTTTTTCTTTCTCTTTAATATCTGAGGTAAACCACAAACCATCCATAAAGAAAGTATAATCTTCATTTAAATCAACTATTGGAATTTTATAACCGTGAATAACACCTTTTATCTTGCTATCTTTTTCCAAAACTCGGGTTATGGTTTCAAATGAATCATCATACTCCGGCTTAAATGAGATGATCCTGTCAAGTTCGTCAGCAGTATGATAGAAATATCCATTTAAAGGATTTTTTTTGTACTGTTCTTCAAACAACTCTTGAATCTGTCCAATATCTTTTTTATCATAATCCCTTATAGTAAAACCATTTGGTTCTTTATTTTTCTGAGGTCTCACCAAGAACTTCATAGTGGTCTTTTGTAATAGAGGATAATCAATATTTTTGATAGCCCTATCATAATCAAAAATAGTAGCAAGCATGGGATAAGCTTTATGAGTTATTTCTTTGTCTTTTCTTTTGAAGATGTTATAAGAATGGTGTTTTTTTGTGTTAATCCCATCCCACCAGAAAAAATTAATATCGTATCCTTTTTCCAACGATATTTTCTTTTTGTTCAAATGTATAAGCTGGGCAATCTTCTCATTTTTCCTCTCAGGCGAAACAGAAAGCCCGGTGTGTACGGCAGCTTTAAATTCCAAGTTGTTAACAAGAAAAGTACGAGCGAAACCAATTGATAAACCAACTATTTCATCGTTTTCTTTTATGAATATTGACAAATCAGGGTCGTTCCACTCTGCCCCGATAAGCCAGTCAATATATCCAGGAGAATACCTAAAACGGGATTCCTGAATATTTCGTGTTTCATATGTATGCGACCAGGAATTATCTATAAACTCAGAAACCTTACGGATAGTTTTACCCCTTTCTTCTTTAGGCACGTCAGACATTGTAGATAATGATAAATTATTCAGATGAGAAGCATTCCGTATCAATTCATCTATTTTTTCATCAATTGTTTTTATCATATTGCCTTATCCTAAAGATTTTTTGTTGAATTATCCTCTTTTTTTATCAAAGAAAGTTTTGATGCCTGCTTTTTTATAAGATCATAAAATTCAGAGCTCATGCAACTTGCAACATAACCAACCGAGCCTAGAAATCCGTTATTCGGAATTATACCTATGTAACTAAAAGTATTCAATAAATCAAAAACAGGAGCTTTCCCTTTTGTTATGTAAAACTTGGGTTCTCTATAAGTCTGGACTCCATCATGGTATGCTTTTTTATGGAATTCAAGACCTTTAAAAGAGTACATCTTATTTCCAAAATAATAATTACTCCTTAAGATAAAGTGCATTAAACTATTATTCAACTTATGTTCATTATTGGTTTCAGCTAAAGGAGATATTCCCAAAGATAACTTTTTTATATCCTCTTTTTGAAAAGATTTTCTTGCTTCATCAATAATTAAGTCAATCGTACCATTTGGTGACCTTGGATTGGTACGGCATATATCTGCATAATATCCAGCGATTTCCTCATTCTCGTATATTGGATCAAAAACAATATATCCCACCAATGATTCATTATTGTATGCAAAAAATTTGCGGGTATCCTCTTCATCTTCAAATTTTTCCTTTCTTGTCATTAACGCTAATTCATTTTTATTTATCTTGCTGTTAAACCAGTCTTCAGAAATCTTCATTGTGTCCTCAAGACAATCGCAATTATTGAAAGTATCTTCTACCACATGAATTCCAGCATTCTTTGCTGTATTAATCCATCTTCGCAATTTCGTCTTTTTTTTACCTTTTAAATCAAAATCCTGTACATTAAGTATTGTTTCAACACCCATGTGAGTGGCATCAAAGCCATACTCTGAGAAAACGTTTGCTGTATTACTCCCTGATTGAACACCTACAACCTTTTTTTCATTTCTTTTTGAATCATCTAAAAAATCTTCCACTAAAGATTTTATATTTTCTTGAGAACAGAGAGGATCCCCCAACATAAGCCTTAGATTTTTGTGAACGCCATATCCAATAAGTCCTTCTTCTGTTTTAAAATGATGCAGCCCTCTACCCTTATCAGATATGATTGTGTAAGCAAGAGTGAAATTTCCGTATTTTTTGAGATGAACATCCATTCTTATCATGGCAATATGAACTCTTTTATAAAATTTACTACTATCAAGTTAATTCTTAATTGCCAGAAATTACTTCAGCATGTCAATAATGGTAGCAGTTTAGTCTTCAAGCATAATTTCAAGCAACATTTGATAGTTCATAATCTAAACCACATACCTGATTAACATATGAAGCTGCCCTTGTTTTGATTTGCTTTTTTTCTTCTTCCATTTTATTAATGGATTTTCTTAAATACAAAGGATTATCCCTTATGAAGCCATAGAGAGCTTCCTTTACATATTTTTTCTTCTCTTTGGAGAATTGCCTATAATCAAATACCTCTCTTAAGAGCCAGGCCATTTTTTTACGTTTAAGCTGCACATTTGTTCCCAAAAAGACAGGACTCCTATAATCAACACCTAAGTGTGTAGAATACTGGACATTAGAACATACGGTCCCTGAAGGAATAGTTAATAACTGGCCCTGTTTCATTAAAAACTCTTTTCCATATTTCCTATCAAGATAATCTCTTTTTAAATAACCTATGTGGTTTTGGTAATTTCTACGGATGGTTTCAAAATTCATGGCCATCAAACCTATATTTGAGCAGATTTTTTCCTTTTTCATGCCATAAGCCAGTAATTTTTCAAATTTCTTATTTATCGTATCCTGATCATTACCCAGAAGGTCAGCTCTATAAATTATTTTTTTATGGCTAAAACCAAGCCTTAAAAGATTTTCATAATTTTCCCAAACACTTTGAGGATCCTTTCCCAAAAGCTCAGCCCTTGAAATTATTCGTTTTCTACTTAAACCAAGACTTATAAGATTTTCATAATTTTCTCTTACGCTTTGAGGATCCATCCCTAGAAGCTCAGCCCTTGAAATTATTCGTTTTCTGCTTAGACCAAGACTTATAAGATTTTCATAGTTCACCATAATGTCAAATGGAGAAAGACCCAACAAATTTGTTTTTGAAGCAATTTTCTCACTATTTAACCCTATAGACCTCAAACATTTGTAGGCCTGTGAAACTGTTCCAATTTTTCCACCGAAAGATTTAGCTTTTGAAATAACTTCTGCATCATCTAAACCATACTTTTTCGAGCTCTCTGCATTACAACCAGAAAATACTTCTTCATTTTCTAAAAAGAGTCCAAAAGACTCAATAGTACCCTCATCAAAACCTTTCTGCTTCAGTCCATAAAAAAAACCTTTTGCATTATCTAGAGTGGTCTCTGTACCATTTAAGATTCCAGCCAGCTCAACGGAGTCTATTTCCCTATCATAATAAAAGCAATCTACAATATCCTCTAGACATTCTGGATTTTTTCTGCCCACCAATAATCCAGGGTAACAGGGATAGATATAAGTTTTTCCATCAAAAATCTAATTAAATCTACAACCTCAAAAAATATTTTATATGAATAATCCTCCTGGAAAGAAAAACTTTATAAATTTTACAGCTTTAAACAAATCTTGAAATGGAATATGTTAAATGGATTGATTATAAAGGAAAAAAGATATTAGTTGGAAATCTTGAGAATATAGGACCAAAAGAATGGCATGAAGCAAATAGACAGTACGAAGAGATAATGAAAGAGCAGAAAGAGAACTCAATTTTAGCCCTCGTAAAAACAGAGAATTCAAGATTCGACGCAGAAACCATCTCTGGATTGAAAGAAAGATCAAAAAAAGACGCACCTTACATAAAAAAAACAGCTGTGATGGGAATATCCGGACTTAAAAAAGTAATGTTTTCAGCAGTCATGCAATATTCCGGAAGAAATGCCAAACTTTTTGAAAATGAGCAGGAAGCTATGGACTGGCTGGTAAGTGATGGAGAATAAAAATAATGGTGCTCTGGGTATGAAGAAAAAATTTATATTGGAATAAAGTTTTCCCCGTGGAAATCAAATATAGTTATTTGGCTGGGAATGTATGGACAACAGCATAAGCATCAGGAAGCTAAAAAAGAAAGAAGCAAAGGAAGTATCTCATTTGATTCTTGAGCTTTACGAAAAGTGGGATAAGATTGATCCCATAGAAAGGATAAAAAGAAGTTGGTTCTCTTCCAAAGACCAGGAGCGCTACATCCATGAAATCCTTGACGATAAAAGTAAACTTTTTCTCGTGGCGGTTTCAAAAAAAAAGATAATTGGATATCTTCTATGTGAGGCTGAAGAAAGAAAACCTTTCTTAAAAAAAGTTGGATACATTGATGAGGCTTATGTTGAACCGGACTACAGGGGAAAAGGTGTTGCCTCCAGATTGCTAAAAAAAGCTTTTGATTGGTTTGATGAAAGAGGGTTAACATGGATAACTCTTGAGACTCATTCCCTAGATGAACAGGCAATTTCGTTCTGGGAAAATAAAGGATTTCAAGAATTCAACAAAGTTTTTAGAATGAAAAAAGGAAAAAATTTATAAACTTTTAACTACTACCTAATGACAATATGGAGACGAACAATAATATAAAATTTGTTAGCCAATTGGATAACGACATAGGGAAGGCAGTTCAATTATATGTAAAGGAAAAGCCAGTTCTAGCAATAGGTGATGTCTATAACCTGTATCATGGGGACATTCTTGATAAAGTCCTTGAAGAAATGGGAGTACCATATGAAAAAACCGCCACTAGAGACGGAAGGTTCCATGCAAAAAAGAGAGGAGATTCATATATTGCCGTAGGCATGGGTGATGCTGACTTGTTTGAAATGGACGAGGGTAGAATATATCTCTTAGAAAAAAGCAATAGTTTAGGATATGGACTGAATATTAATCAAGAGCACGCCCGGAGACTAAATGAGCATTTGAATGGGGTTAAAGTTAAGATTGATTAAACTTTTAAAAGTTATTCAAACTTACTTAGATCGTAGCTGTACCCTTTTTTTTCCATAACGCAGTCGTAGAAGCTTTTTTCACGCTTTTTTACGATTTTCTCTATAATTAAATAATCACTTGGAATCATTTCTTCCTTTATTTTACCGATTTCATCTAAATTGAACCATTCAAGCTGACCCTCAGAATTGCTTGAAATATTATGTGTAAGGGGGTTTAACTCACAAACATGCAGTATAAGATGCTTACTAACAAGACCATTTTCAACCAAGATTTCAGAAACAACACCCAGATGATTCTTGAATTCAGACTCTAACCCAGATTCCTCATTAACCTCCCTAACCGCCGCCTGGGTTAAATGCTCCCATTTTTCGACCTTGCCACCAGGTAAACCAAGTAAATTCACATAATCTCCTTTTGCCCTTTTTATTAAAAGAATTTGATGATTCCTAATCAATACAGATATCGCAACGGGGAGGGGTAAATCGGCCATATAATCAAGTTGTAAAAAAAGAATGATTATAAAACTTATGAAAATGTATTTGATTATACTTTTC
>CAZBGG010000060.1:0-7008 GCA_964491305.1 uncultured Methanosarcinales archaeon | reverse complement strand
GTTTTGTTACAGTAGTTTCCTATATCTTCATTACTGCCCACTATCCATTCCATCTCTTCTTCAAGGGCAAGGATAGAATACAAGAACAATGAACTTACGGCCATGTCTTCGGTAAGAGTGGGTTGCTTAGGCATCGGTCTAAACTCAACCCTGTAAAATCCATTGACTTGTGCTTTTACCCATGGCCAAGTGCTCGAAAAATGGTTATGCAGAGACTCAAGTGGTTCTTTTTCATCGAATTTAAAAACAGGGTCAAATTCAAGCATAGTTCTGAAATAATCATCAAGAGAGTTGAGGTATCTTGGAACATTACCTACTCTAGGAACGTCCTTTACGAAATCTTTATTGTTTTCATAGACAAATAAGTGAGTATCCTCAAGTGTTGTTAATTTTTTGTCTATTGAACAAGAATTTGCAGCCAGGGCTATTAAAGGACCTGATAAGGCGTTTGCGATGTTATATAAAAGAACGGAATGTCTGTCGTTCGTACCTGATACACTGATATGAAGAGAATTCATAAATCCTCCACCCGGTACTTTCCCAAAATTAATCTTCTCTCCTGTCCCTTCTTCTATGAAGACCATATCTTCAGGTTTCATACGTTCAAGAATACTTGGAGTTAGAATTTGGGCGCGCTTCCTATCTGGGAGAAAACGGCTATAGTCTTCGTCTGTTGTAAACTTAGGGTTTATACCAATGGGCAGTGGTTGACAATTATAAACAGAGTCATAAGCATCTCTCATCTTATTTTCCTTATCTGTAAGCTCTTCTAGACAGAGTGATGGGCCCTCCTTTGTTGCGCTGAATGGAGAAGAATTTAATTCGAGCATTTGACTTCCACAATCTTCATGTACTTCAGGATATAATTTCTTAACAGCTTTACCTGCTCCGGGTATTGCCTCAAGATTCTTATCTACTCCATGGTATTCTGTTTCGATACCAAATAAAGGATGCAATTTTTTATTGTTAAGGCTATATATTATCTCTGGAAAATACTCATCATAACATTTTTTGAAAAACTTTTTTGATTCTGCAATCTCCTCTTTTCCTAAAGGCCCTTCTTGATTCTTAATATCAGTGCCCATTTCTATCAACCTCAAGGACAAAATTGACTACATTTTCTATGTACTCATACATTGAATCGATTTCAACATATTCATCATCTTTATGCCATCTTCTACCTTTTATGCCATAGACTACTCCTTTGATGCCTTTATCGAAAAAGTAACTATAATCAGAAGCTCCGTTATTGTATACCCTTTTTGGATTCTTGGCAATTTTGTTTAATAATGAAAAATACTTGTTGTTTGTATCGGCGTATGAGGCATTCCTGGATTTCAAGACTTTGAATTTGCAGTAGTACTTTTTCTTTAATTCCTCAAATACTTCAATAATCTGCTTGGTATTTATGCCATAGGCAAATCTTATATCGTACTCGATGACAACTTTGTCAGGAATAATATTTGGTGCGATGCCTCCTTCAATCCTTGTTGGATTTATGTGTAGTGTTTTGCTATAAAACTCGTCTTTTGAACCAGATATATCTGTTTTTTTAATCTCTCTTATAATATCTGAGGCGATATGTATGGCGTTTGATGTATTTTCATTTTCAGGATGTCCTCTTTTGCCATTTACCTCAACTTCAATCCTTAATATGCCTTTTTCTCTTACACTAAATCCAAAACATTCTGTGGGTTCTCCAATTATAACATACTTAATCTTATCGAGTTCCTTCTTCTCAAACTTGTTTTCCAACAGATGTTTAGTACCATAAAGACCTCCTGTTTCTTCGTCACTTACAATCATTAGGGTTGCTTGCTTTCCAAGTCTCTTAAGTTCCTGTGCACATACTATTAGAGAAGCGGCGCAGCCAAGGGCATCAGAAGAGCCTCTTCCATACAACTTATTTGAAACTATATAAGGGTTAAATTGTTCGTTATTTCCCGGGACAACATCAACATGAGAATTCAAAATTATGTCTGTTTTTTGTGTTATAATGGATTTATGACCTTTTTTAGAAACTTCATTATATCCTATGTTGTAAGCATTAAGGTATCTCTTTACAAGGCTTATATTGGAATTACTTCTCTCTCCGACTACTGCTTTATTTTCAATAAGTTGCTTCAGATAAATAATGGTGCGCTTTTTTACATCTTCATTTATCCTATACTGGAGATTATTCATATAGTAGTAGCAAGGTAATTTTTAATAAAATTATATTTATATTAAATTTTTATAAAATAGAAAATATTTATATATTATGTCTGTTTTTACAAGATTATGAAATTAAAAATTAGGAAAATGATATTTTACCTCCATGAAAACAGTCGCAGAAAAATTAAGGAGCTGGCGAAAAAAACAAGGAGTAGTCAACAATCTTGCTCTTATCTTGTTAAACAATATAGAAAGAGGAATTATATCCAGGACTTCACTACTTTGGTTGATCCCATCAAGCTGGGCTTTATAAATATAATGGTGGGGTTTGATTTTCTAAGATTGGAATATCAAAAAAGAAGGGAGCTTGTCCAGGAACTGTCCTCACTGGTAAATGTTGTGATGATTGAAGAAAATCGGGAAGGCGTAGATTTACTTGTGGAATATTCTGTTCAGAATATGTCAGCTTTTAATAAGCTCCACAAAAGTATTATAGAAAAGTTTCAAGAAAGTATAGTCGTCAAATTTATATATCCAGTTATTGTTAAGCACAAGTTTCAAAAGAATTTTCTTGTGAGGAAGGGAGATTTAAGTGATATCATTTTGTGTGGTGATAGGGAATCTTTGGATGTAACACCAAGGGAAAAGGAAGTGCTCTTAAAATTGGTAGAAGTTCCTGATATCACAATAACAAAAATTTCATTTGATACAGGTTTATCGGGCAAGACTGTTATGAAAATAAAAAAAAGTCTGGAAAACAAGGGAATTGTGAAAGGCTATACCTGTACTGTTAATCATGCAAAACTTGGAATACATAGGTATCATGTTCTTTTTAAATTTGCTAATGAGGGTGCAGGGGTGATAGACAGTTTTGTTCAGTATGGGCGCTTGAATAAAAATATTACAAGCATTATTAAGCTTTTAGGTCACTATCAGGTTCTAATAACTGTAGAAGAACTAAAAATCTCTGATATAATTAAACAAATAAGAGCAGAGTTTCCAATGGATGATTACTTGGTAATAAGGAGTGACAGAATAATTAAAAAAAAGGACTCCCAGCTTAAAGATGTTTGAAGCTTTGGTGGGGTGTTTCTTATTGATATAGGGTTATAAGAATATTTTTCCCATGTAGATATATTATTCACTCAACAATAGAAAATTATTTAAATGTTGCCTTTCTTTCAAACATAATTTCAATCGGGGGGTTGGTTATAATATGTCGGACTTAAAAAGATTTCAGAGTCAATTGGAACAGTTGGAAAAGTCATATAGACTGGGTATAATTTCTGAGGCAGAGTATAAAAAAGGAAGGGAGAATCTTGAAAAGAAGATTGAGCCGTTAAAGGAAAAGCAGAAAAAGGATGAAGAAAGCAAAAAAATAGTAAACGATATTCTAAGCGAAAAGTCTTCTAAAGGTGAAAAGGAAGAGATTGAAAAGAAGAGTAAATCCGAAGAGAAGCCTTCTTCAGGTAAAAAGCAAAAGGATGATAAGGAGAAAAAGAAAACTGAAGAAGATAAAAAGCTAGAAGAACAAAAAAAGGAAAAATCTAGGAATGGCAAGGTTTCTAAGCCTAAGAAATCAAAAAAGAAGGAAGCTAAGAAATCTCCTAAAAAAGGAAGAGACGAGCCTTTGAAGCCAAAAGGTTCAAGATTTACAAAGGTCCTGGGTTTTTTGGTATTGATTCTTGCGATAGTGGGATTGGTATTTTTGACTTCTCCAGATGAAGAAGAAATTGACCCTTATCATAGGGATGTTTCTGGAATAAACAAGACTCTGACAATTAACTATTATAAGTCATACTCGTGTGACTATTGTAAAGATGTCCATGAAGCTATTAATGAGCTAAAGGATATCTATAACCACACTCTTGATGTTAGTATTGTGCATTTCCCTTATAACATTGAGCTGGACTTTAAGATGGATATGGCTTCAGAATGTGCTGATATTTATGGCATTGAAAATTATTCCAAGATGCTTTATGAAGCCAGTAAACCAATGAATACGGAGGACCTGGTGAAGCTTGCTACTGAAAACAAGACGGATTTTGAGGAGTGCCTTACAACCAACAGGACTGCGCAGGTTGTATTAGATGATTACAACAAGGCTCTTGAAAGAGGGGTTGAAAATGTTCCTGTTGTGGAAGTGGAAGGGTCTTTTATCAAGGGTGCACGCTCTATTTCAATATACATGCTTGTTATTGATAACGAGCTAGGTATAGAATATTAAGGAACATTTTTTTTTGTTTTTCTTGATTATTATGACTGTCTATTGATTGCTTTCAAGAATTTCTTTATCATAGCATTTACACTTGCAGTTGTTCCTGTAAGTAGAGCCATTGTATTCAAGGCCAAAATGATTGCAGCCACGCATTTCACAGATTACATTACATCCTTCTCGAGTAAGGCACCTTAGATCTGTTTCTCCTGAAGTATCCTTGCAAATCTCACTTTCAGAAATATCGATTATCTCTATATGTTCTTGGTCGTCTCCTTCTTCCGAGCTATTTTCCAAGACATCATCTACAACTCTTGCGGTCGTTATGTCTTCTTTTATATCCCTAAGCATTGGGAAACCTGCAAGGATAAATACCATAAAGAAAAAAGACAAACCAATTACTATTCCTATTTGGGTTCTCATATTTTAAACAATTCGGTTAGATTATTTATAATTTTTATGTTTTTGACCGGCAAATTGGTGTGATTATTTATTTTCTTTTATAATTCCATAACCAATGAGCCTGAACCTGCTCCCAATTAGCCGCGATATAGTTACCCTGGAATCTTTTTGAGCACAAACAGGCAGCTTAAGTTTGCACACCACTTTGTTCTTTCCTATATTTGTTACAACACCTACTGTCGCAGCTGTGTTTACATTGAGCATTAAAACTTCGCCAATCTTAATCGGCTCTACTTCCTTGTCTTCTTTGGTCCCGACAACACGCTCTAGCAGATGGGTCTCAAGGTTGAAATCATACCATACAGGTGGCAGTTCCCCTGGATTGCCAACAACTGCTCCTGCTAGCTTATCCGATTTCACAATGGCTGGATCAAGTTTAGTAGCAACGGCAACCGAGCCTCCAGGTCCCACTTGGGAAAGTTCCTGCTTGCCTGATGCAAGAGAAACCACTGTGGTTTTTATGGGTTTCCACTTCTTTTGGTTTTTCTCTTCGTACGAAATACCTGGCTTAATTTCTACCTCTTGCCCCTTCTTTATGATTCCTTGTGTGAGTATTCCTCCCAAAACTCCCCCGCGGATGTTTTCTATATCAGAACCGGGCTTATTGGTATCAAAACTTCTTGAAACAAACATGTTTGGACTTACCTTTTCATCTCTTTCCTTTCGTGGTATATTCTCATCAATAGCTTTTATTACTGCTCCAATGTTAACGCCGTGAACAGCAGAAATCGGAATTATTGGTGCGTCCTTGTAAATAGTGTCTTTAAGAAACTTTTTAATTTGCTCATAGTTTTTCTTCGCTTTTTCTTTAGATACCAAATCAATTTTATTTTGCAGGACGATTATATTTTTTATACCTATTATCTGCAACCCCATAATGTGCTCTCTTGTCTGGGGTTGGGGGCATGTCTCATTGGCAGCAACCAATAAAAGAGCACCATCCATCATTGTTGCCCCTGACAGCATCGTAGCCATAAGGCTCTCATGCCCGGGTGAGTCAACTATGCTTATCCTTTTAATGGCTTCTGTCTTTCCCTTGCAACTGCTACACTTCTCTTCAATTGTGTAAGCATTAGAACCATCACAATTAGTACATTTCCTTATTGTAGAGTCCGCATAGCCAAGCCTTATAGTAATCCCTCTCTTAATCTCCTCAGAATGAGTGTCTGCCCATTTTCCAGTGAGCCTTTCAGTTAAGGAGGTCTTACCGTGGTCAACATGCCCTACAAGGCCCACATTCATTTCAGGCTGGGCCAGCTTTTTCTTTGCCATTCTTCTTATTTTTCGGTTGCTTGGCCTTCAGGGGATTCTTCCCCACCAAGTTTTTCTTTGCCCTCTTTAACTATTTTCATGTTTATTTGAACGGTGTCTCTTCCAACGGTGTTCCCTGCGACAGTTTTTCTTACTTTCATGCCTTTCCTTTTGTTTTTTATGCCTACTCCTTTAACTGCCAGAATTTTCTTTTTTGTAGCAGAGTCAACATCCCATCTCATGGGGAATCCAGCTTTGTCGCTGCCGCCTGTAATAAGGAATTCATAACCCGAAAAACCTATTTCGTCGCCCTTAACAGTGTCTCCAATCTTTTTGCCACTCAGATTTTTTGCTTCGTTTCCTGATATTTCTTTCTGGAAGCTTTTTCCTGTTTTCTTATCATTTAAAACCAGTTTATAACTAACCATTTTCTAAACCTCCTAAACCCGAGCTAATAATTTTAATTGCTCAGCCTTTTCCTTTAATAGGATTATTCTTCAGGATTAAACTAGTATTTAAAAAGCTATTGGTAAGAATTCCAGGCTTTTTCACCCTTTGAGTGAGGAGTAGCTTTATATGTCCGGACCCTGTCTTTCTTGCTTTTTTGGCTACTCAACCCTTTTGAAATCTTTTTCGATTTTTGATAATGGATATCGGAGCATTGTTGGCCTCCCGTGTGGACAGGTATACTTATTTTCAGTATCCATTAATCTTGTTACAAGCGTTTTCATTTCTTTATGACTCAGCTGTTTACCTGCCTTTATGGAAGTCCTGCAGGCCATATAAACTATAGATTCTTCTTTCTTTTCATCAAAGCTGATTTTCCTTCTTTCACTCATCTTTTCAGCTAAAGTGAGTATGGAGTTTTTCAAATCCTCGTTTTCTAATGAAAGTGATGAGGGTACTTCTCTCACAATTATGCTATT
>CAZBGG010000059.1:0-7044 GCA_964491305.1 uncultured Methanosarcinales archaeon | reverse complement strand
TAAGTTTAGAGGTTTTGGAAAGGCTTGCAACTAATGAACGAAGAAATTTTTGTTGTTTATTGATTCTTTATACTTTAGACTGTTTCTTTTTTGAAGGTACTGGTCTAGTCTGATTAGATGCTTATTTTCATAAGAAGAAATATTTAAAAACATTCTTAATTTTTAAGAACATATGAAGATATTAGCATTCACGGACATGCATGGCAGCTTGAGAGCATTTGATGATATAAAGAGAAAGTCCAGAAAAGCTGATTTAATACTTTGTTGTGGGGATTTCACAATATTTGAGAACGATATGATCAAGATATTGAAAAAGTTTGATTCGCTAACCAAAAGAATGGTTATCATACCTGGGAATCATGAGACCGGTAAATCCTTGTCTGAAGCCTGTAAAAAAACAAAAAACATACATTTTATCAATAACTCTTTTTATGAGGATGAAAGTTTGGTGGTTCTTGGTTCAGAAGGGGATGGGTTTGCTATCGAAGATAAGGAATTCAGAAGAACTGCAAAGAAGTTTAAAAATATCCTTTCAAAAAAAAGGAATAAAAAACACATACTAATAACACATGCACCTCCATATGGAACTAAGCACGATCTTCTTATTGATGAACATTGTGGCAATAAGGATATTAGGGATTTTATAGAAGATAGTATGCCATTATATGCTTTTTGTGGCCACATACACGAAAATAGTTATACGAAGGATACTATTGGCCAGACAAAAACAATGAATCCTGGTCCAACAGGTAGAGTAATTAGAATATAGGATTTAAAATGGCTCTAATTTAGTTCAGATACTTTAACTCCTCCGTCCTTACCAGTCAGAACAATTCCTAGATTACCGTCTATTACTTCTGTACAGATGTAGGGTTTTGTGACATTTTCTTCCTCGTTCCTGACTATTATGTCTTTTACATTTATGGGAATTCTTATGGGCGGGCTGAAACCAACATTTTGTTTTTCATATCTCCACATCTCACAGATTTGTGCATCATGGTCATCATGGTCATCTTTACATAGCCCATGTTTGTGAATATTGCCAGTTCTTCTTTCATTCTCATCCATAAAGCAAACTTTAACCGTCTCTTTTGGTACCGTGAAATTATACTTCTTTACCATAGAGCCATTTTCCAATACTTCTTTAAATGCTCTTTCTATCTCGGTATTTAGGTTTATTAGAATATTTTGCTCTTTATCAATCATTTCTCCCGTTGTCTCGTTCTCTTGACACCCTTGGACAAGAAACATGGCAAAAATCAACAAAATAACGATGATTAAATGCGTTTTGATATTCTTATAAACTACCATCTTTTGGAGTTGTATCAGAATTTTTATAAAGTTTTGTTTTTTGTTCTTGTACATCTTAGATTGTTGGAATGGATAAATTAACCATCATTAGCATAATGAGATTTTCAATAACTATAAGTTTTATGGACATTTAATATTTGTTTCTGGCAAATCCTCTTTTAGGTTTTCACAATCTTCTTCTGTTACTTGCGTATTCTCTAATTCTAAGATCTTAAGGTTATCAAGCTCGGATAAATGGGATACATCCGAGATATAGGTGAAGCTTAAATCTAGGTGTTTCAAGTTGTTTAAATCTGAAAGCCCAGATACTTGTGATACTTTTGTATTTCTTAGCTCAAGTTCTTCTAATTCACCAAGGTTTGATAAATGGGATATATCTGATACCTCATTATTGAACATCCTTAATTCCCTAAGGTTATTTAGATTTGTTAAGGAAGATATATCCTCTATTCCCGTATCCGCTAAATCTAGAACCCTTAGCTCATTTAGATCTGAGATAGGTCCCAGGTTATGTATTGAGTTGCGTCTAAGATTCAATTCTTCGAGTTTTTCTAGATTTGCTAAATAAGAGATATCTGTTACCTCGGCATTTCGTAGATTCAGAATTTTTAATCTTTTCATATTTTTCAGAGGTTCTATGTTATTTACTTTTGTGTAGCCAAGATTTAATATTCTCATTTTATCCAGCTGCTGCAAGCGGGATATATCATTTATTGATGTTCCTGAGATGTCTAGATATTCGATACAATTAAGGTTTTCCAAATCCTCCAGTGCTAGATTACCCATATCATCAATTGCATTATTTAGTTTTTCTCTACTTTCCTGGTCAAGGATTATAATCTCTTCATTAATTATTTCTTTCATTTCAATTATGGTGGAATATTTTTCGTTGTAGCAAAGATTTATAGTACAATTTCCATCTTTGCACATTTCGTTTATTCCGCAGTCTTCTGTTTTATTTTCTTTGTAATATTCAAAAATGCACTCCCCCTCATGGCAATAATCTTTATGACACTCCCTGTGTCCTATTCTCGTTGTATTATCCAGGCACTCCCAAATATGCCATTCATAACACATTTCTCCACCGCAATTTTCTATTTTATCTTCTCTTTCGCCACAACTGTTATACCAATAAACACTATTGTCATAACATTTCTTTTCTTCTTCAGGGCTGCACTCCCCCTCACAGCTTCCTTCAACATAATTCCAGGAGCCGTCATAACACTGGAATGTTGCTTCCCCTTCGAAGTCGTTTGAATATGTAACTGTTTTATTTTCCCCATGTGTAGTGTTTCCTGTTCCTAAATTTTTGGGTCCGCAATAATCTTCCCAGGTAACATTTTCATTATTACTGCAGTTATAATAAATTCTTTTGAAGTGTGCCGTAACCTCTTTGTCTCTTGTTAGTTTGATTGTGCAGTTTTTACCTGAGCAGCTTCCTGAGAAACCCTGGAATTCCCATCTGGGTACCTCTTCTGCAATAACTTCTATATTTGTTCCATTTTCATACCAATGTACTCCTTCTGATGGTTCTGTATCTCCTCTTCCCAGTATGTCTATTACTATCTTGAATTTATCATCTTTTCCATTGCTTTCGTTGTTTTCGCTCTCATTTTTTCCAATGTATTTACAGCTTCCTTCTGCAAAGTTCCAGCTACCACGGCGGCATAAAAATGCGGCCTCCCCTTTATAATCATTTGAATAATTAACCCATAATAGTTCTCCATGCTCTGATACTCCTTCTCCAAAATTTTTAGGTCCGCAGTCACTTCCACCCCCGTGCTCATCACTCCAGGTTACACTCTCCTTGTTGTCACAGTTTTGGTTAGTGGTATTAGTAGCATTAGTAGTAATATCCTTTACCTCAAAAATTTCTTCAGCTCTTGTTTCTTCTTCACCCCTTGAAATAGTTGCTTTTAACTTGTATTCTCCAACGTTGAAATTATCTCCCACTGTAAATTTATCTTCCTTGTTATGAATATCTTGGATCCTCATAATGTTATTTTCTTTATGTATTAATTCACCTGTGTTAAGGTCTTCTATCGTAAACTCCAGATTTACATTATGGGATCCAGCTTGGTCCAAATCTTCTATGAGAAATCTGTATCCTACATGTGAGCCTTTATAGACTTCTTCTTCAAGGATATCTATGCGGAGATTTTTGGGTATTATTTGTTCGCCGTCTCCTTCTATAAGAAATACATAGGCCAAAGTCAAACCAATTCCTAGGAGGAAAAGAAAGGATAAAGTCCCAATAACAATTATAACTGTTAAATTTTTATTGTCTTTTGATGATTTATTCCCATTATTTGTTTTATTAGAATTACTCTTTTGTTCTTGTTTTTTTTGTGCAAATGAGGGAGCGTAAGACTTCCACATGGATGGTTGGTTATTGCTTATAGCCTTCTCTATTTTTTCTTTAGGGTAGCCATAAGAGGTTAAGTGTTTCCTAATGGACTCGTTACTATACCCTTTACTAAGATTTTCTACTACAAATTTGTCTAAATCCTTTGAAGTTAATGGTTTGTAACTTATTTTGGTGTCAGAAATAGCTTTATCCACTGTGCTCGTGGGGTAGTTATTATTTATGAGATATTGTCTTATCTCTTCTATGGGATGCCCTTCATTATAACGCTTGGTTATGTATTCAGAGAGTTGTTTTAAGTCCACAAAGGGTTACCTGTTATGCTCATTTATATATTTTTTCGATGATTCCAGGTTTCACCATTGTGTTAATAAGTAATTCAGGAGCGTAATTTGAAGATTGTTATTTCATATTGGTCCTGGCCTAAGATTTCTGGATTTAGCCAGAATATACTGGGCAAATAATCTGAGACAATAATTTAAACAAAAGCTTTGTACAAGGGTGTTTAGTCAAATCTCATTATTCTTCCCGGAAAGTCTTCTTTCATCAATAAAACAACCCTGCTTTCCTCTTTTTCATCAATTATTTTGTAACCAGAATTTTTGGCGATTTTTTCTGCAAAACTTGTCACCTCATGATGTCTGGGCATATTTTCAATACTTAACCTATGCCTTGAATAACCAACGAACATGTATGCCTTAACTTCAACAAATAAAGGCTTAGATTTTTTAATTATATTACTCCAACCTTTAATATCGACCATGTTTAGGTCCTTTATTAAAGTCAAACGAAGAGAAGTCCTTGTCTTATTATTCATGTCTTTTATCAATTCAAGACTTTCATTAAGTTTTTCCCATGATTCTTCAATGCCGGGCTTAACTATTTTTTCAAACAATTCCCTATTAGGTGCATCTACAGAGATATAGACCTGTGTTGGAAAATTTCTAAGGCCCTTTAATTTTTCTGGATACATTCCATTGCTGACAACAAATGTGCTCTTACCAAGTTTGTGTAATCGACCAATTAATTCATCTAATGCAGGATACATTAGTGGCTCTCCCGTCAAGGATATTGCGAAGTGCATTGGTTCTTGAGCTTCCTTGAACTTTTGCTTATCCAGGCCCTCGTAACCTCCCAGGCCGGAAAGTAATACCTTTTGGCCGTAAATAGAGTTTTTGATTATGTTTTCAGGTTTATCACAGTTATTCTCTCCAATTTCGTCAGAATTAGTGTGTTCCATTGGTCTCCAGCAGAAGACGCATTTATTGGGACAATATCCCACGCTTGGGGAAATCTGGCAGCATAAGTGACTCTTTATGCCATAAAATTTTTGCTTATAACATCCTCCTAATCCTTTTAAAGATTTTTTAGTCCAGGTACAAACCTTAACAGCACTATGTTCTCCAGTAATGTAATTATGTTGTTTTTCAAGTATTTTTTTATGCTCCTTTTCCATGTATCTATGTATTTTTTAAACTTCTATATATAAGTTTTTACAAGATTATAGAAAATAGTTCTTATGGCTTTGTAATCTTTTGGGATAATATGGATAATAGACCTAAAATCAAAGAATCTTAAAATCCTCTAAAATACTTTTTGCATGCTCTTTCATCCTTTCATCATAGTCAATTCTTCTTTCTCCTTCATTGAATTCCTGGGAGAATGAATCCATTAGGGAATTTATCAGTTTAATTTCTTCTTCTTTTTCAATGAAATTGCCTGCATGCTCTGAGATGATCTGTCTTTCTACGTTATCTATGGAATCTTCTCTTACCTTAACTTCTTCAAAGTCCTTGGTAGTTAAGGCGGAAGTGTTTTTCATAACAAAATAAGCTCCGTTTTCGTAAAATTTGTTAGTCATCTCACCAAGACCAACTTCACTTGCCTTACCCGAAGAAAGCTTACCATAGAGTCTCAAGGTTACAATCTTGTTCTCTGTATCGTCCACGTTTTCTTCAGCTTTTATTCGGGCTTCTTCTGCAGATAAATCGTTGCAATCTATTGATACATTTTTAACATCAAACATCTTTAAGGGAACATATTCGAGGTTTCCCTCTTCATAGATATAAAAACCCCCGTGTTTTAATCTTTCAATCTCCCTGAAATTATTTGGGAAAAGGGGGCCGGGAAAAACAATTTTTCCATAGTTCTCAATGTCTTTTTCAATCACTTCGTGGACATGCCCTCCTGCATAATAATTAAAATTTTTTGGAAGGAGTGATACGGGTGAACTTTCCATTTGACTTAATTCTTCAGACTTAAGCTCTGTTAAAGCAGTATGGAACATAAAGATCTTAAATCCCGGCTCGGATTCCAGTTTCTCCCTGTCAAGCTCTTCATAATATGTTTTTTCCAAGCTTCCTTTTTTTCCAGGCATACCTGTTATTTTAGCTCCTGTTATATCTTCAGTAAATTTAAGCTGGAGTTTATTATTTTTTACCTCTCCCTTAACAACATTCTTTATCAGAGCTGCACTTTCCAGTACATCAATCATTGTCTTTCCACTAGGGGAGAAGTCATGGCTCCCTTGTATGACGTAGACGGGAATGTTATTGTCCATGAGTTCCTTCAGTTTTAAAACAACCTTGTTAAGATGGCCTATACCTGGCAGGGCGTTGTTAAAAAGGTCTCCTGATATAAGGATGAAGTTAACATCTCTTTGGATAGATATGTCTATTGCTTTATGAAAAGCTCTTGTTGATAGGTCTAATAGTTTTGGGTCTCTCCATGACCCAATGTGACTATCTGCGATGTGGGCGAATTTCATTTTGTATTTATAGATGATTTAACTAAATATGGAGTAGTCTTTTTGTATATCTTTTGGGTTCTCCTTTTTTTCTTCCAATAATTCCCTGAAAAGTTGTGCCTTAAAGGGCATTGCAAACTTGCTGAAATTACTTGTTAATATTGCTTCTCCCTTGTCAAGGCTTGCAATATTTCTGCTATCATCACTTAGGTCCTGTGAGGCTGATTCAATAATGGCTTGCCGCTCGGGTGCCATCTCTATTCCCATTATTATTTTTGTATTCATGTTAGCCAGTATTTGTCTAGGGATTAATGATGGTAATTGTGTTATCGCATACAATCCTACCTTAAACTTCCTGCCTTCTCTTGCGATTGTTGAAAATATATTTGGTCCCTGCTCAAGGACTTCCTTACCAAGAACACGCGGTGCCTCCTCAAGTACAACAGATACAACTGGTTTATTTTCTAGCTCTCCCTTAGCTTTGGCTCTTTTGTGTCTATTGAGTACTTCATTTAAGATTATACTACCTATAAGAATCTCTGCTGAGCCTGAGAATCCTGAAGTGTCAATCAAAACAGTTTTTGCTGAATCCAAATCATCTATTATATCATTTATCGTGGTA
>CAZBGG010000058.1:0-7207 GCA_964491305.1 uncultured Methanosarcinales archaeon | reverse complement strand
AAAACTAGCTCCGAATCCATAGCTTCACCAATATTTAAAGCACCGTATTCTGGATTCTCATGTATAGGGACAAATTTGCAATTTGTCTTGTGCTCCATTAATTCAATTAACCCCTGAAAATTCGCATGCCCTCCGAAATAATATACATCGTCAACATCTACACCCGCCGCTTTTATTTCGCGGTTCAACTCTTCTGCCAAACCGTTGTTCAAATCTACAAGGCTATACGAAGGATCATACGAATCCAAGTCTATATGGGATACCGCAAAACACTTTTTCTTAACATCTTCCACGTCTTCCTCATCTAACTCTCGCCGTAATTGCTCATCATAATCTTTAGCGGAAATATCTATGCGAGCAACATTGTTTAGCCTCCCATGATGATACGAATATACCCTCGTGCTGGTATGTCCGAAATCTACAACTATACCGTCCTCGGTTTGACCCAATGATACCACCTGGGGTTCAACTACTTTTACACTGTATTTCTTCCTTAAATCCAAGAACGATTTTAACTTTTCCTGCTTGTACAGCATCAATACAACCTTATATTCATCTTCTAACTCGTCCAATATATCCCATACATAGCTATATGATTCTATATCGGTGATAAAGCTTTTATCTATTTCATATATTATCCCCTTACCTATTACTTTACGATCTGCTTTGGGCACATTGAAAACTATAATGATCACATCTTCATTTTCATTTAAAAAGGAAAAGTTTAAGTAAATCTTAAAATCTCCATCTTTATCACCTAACAAATCATCCAGTGCATCCATCAAGGACATATTAGTATAAGAAACATAATTACCATTGGCTGCAAACTTAATAGAATGCTCACCAACATCTACATAAACATCCATCGCTTAAACCTCCTTTAATGCTTCAATTTCAATATATGTTGTAACCCAATCTTCTTCCTCTTGATACATTTCTAAGGTAGAAAGACGAACAAAGTCATTATGATCTAAAAAATCCAAGTATTCTTTAGTGGAATGGAAGTCACCTTCTATGCTTACCGGAACCATTAAATAATCCCTGGTATCTTCTTTTTCATCGAAAGCTATCTCTATATCTATGTCAAAGTATTTAGCATTACTTTCTATCAGTGTCAGTAAAGATGGTATACACAAATCCCATTCTCCCATTTGTCTTTCTAACCGATGATACGCCTGTTGCTTTTCTTGAAGATGAGCTTCTGTTTCCAGATAGGTTTCATCCAAGTATTCAATTCTTTCAATATTGCTTTCGTAATCACCAACCTGTGACGAAACATCCCTTGTTAATATATGAGACAAGTTGACATTAAAATCTCCCATTAAACCTTGAAAAAAGTAAACAAGAATAACTGCTAGCACTACAATACTTAAATGTTTCCATGTGATCCCTCGGATCATTCTAACCACAAAATCTCCAGTATCACTTAAAATCTCCCTAAGCTTCTCCATGTCTTCCCTCCTTCATAAAAAAGTACAAATAGCGGGGCAAATGCCCCGCCATTATGTTGCTTATTCACTCCCATTATCCCTGGTGTTAATATCAGGATGTATGTGGTAATAACCATCGCTATCGTCTACAGGGTTAAGAGTAACCACGTAACCTTCATAGCCGTCAACATCATAAATAAGAGCATATTCAGGATTACCATCTTCATCATAGAGATCATTATACAAACGCTGGGTAAGCTCGTCCTGGACTGTTTGGCAAATGGCTCTCATATTTTCATGTTCAAGCACTCCTTCTTCTATTTCGAACCCTTCTTCATCGTCATAATATGAAACTTCTTCAAAATCTCCTTCCCCTATATCATTTTCGTCACACACAGGCCAATCATCATTACCTACATCAATTAAATAGTTCATAGCTGCGTCTTCCAATGTCTTGGTATCACGCATTACATTGTTTACTTCCGCATCCTGTTGATGCCCCAGATAAGAAGGCACCGCTGCTAACATCATAATCGCCAAAATCCCGATTACCACCATCAATTCAAGCAAAGTGAAACCTTCACTACGCTTTAGCTTTGAGAAATATTTAATCATAAAATAATCTCTCCTTTCAGTTTGATTTTGTCAGTTGCCTGACATTTTATCCTTCTTGCTTGAGTTGCAAACTATCGCAGCCACAAGAAGCGTCCTTGCAACGCTTGGCAACAGTCAATCGCAGCCCGGTTACAGAATCTTCACCTTCACCCAGGGTTACAAAAGATGGGGACATTACCAACTCCCATTCTTCCGAATCCGCATAGTTGTTCGCAATCGCTACTGCCTTTGTAGCTTGATTCAAAGCTCCTGCACCTATTATCTGCAATGTAAGCTCATCTTCCTCCTTCATAACCGCATCAATCAAACCCGCCACCTTCTGGGGAACAGCATTTGCTGTCACCTTTACTACATCACCGTCAATAATTTTACTCATTGTAATTCCTCCTTCCAATCTTGTGAATTTGTAATTTAGTGCCACTTTGGGCAAGTACAACAAAAGCCTCGCCCTTTAAAGAGCGAGACCAAATCCTAAAACAATAGCAGATACCCTTACTAATCTTTATTTTTGGTATTCTACTACTAATTGCATCCCGGTTATTTCTTCGGTGTCGCCTACTGTTACAAACAATGGCGTACATACAAAATCCTTGCCATTAGGGGCAATATACCCCCTTGCAACAGCGATTGCCTTCATAGCCTGGTTCAAAGCTCCTGCACCTACTACTTGCAGGGTGACTTTCCCGTTTTCCCGCATCACAGCGTCGAGAAAACCTGCCAACTTACGTGGCTCCGCATTGGTGGATACTCTTACTATTTCATCAACACCAATAACTCCTGAAACATCTTTGTCATTAACCGCCATATTGTGCTCCCTCCTTTCCATATTATTTTTATTTGCAACGCTTGCTTGCACAAGCTTTGCCAGCTTAGTCAATCTCTATCATTAAGTATTGAGGCTTCATGTCATATAAAGCTTGATATTCTAATTGTGCTTGCTTTGCTTGACTTACAGGACGGTATTCTCTTAGATGACCAAACCGTTCTCGCATCAGCCCTCTTTCCACCGCCCAAAGCACATATTCTTCATCTGTTAATTTGACATCATCACCTACTACTTTCTCGTATAACCTTTGTGCTACCAATGCTCGCTGTTCACCTTCAAGCCACGAAGGGTGTGAAGTGTCGCGAGGAACTCCTTGATCATCATCTATCGGATCATCTATAGGTTGTTCCTCAAAACTGTTTCCATCCCAGTTCTCCTTCCATTCATCCAGATCGTCAGGAATACTGGCAAACACCGCACTTGCTGAAAATATCAACATCATAAGTACAAGTAAAACTTTAAACATATACATAACCTCCCTTCTAAATAATTAGATTCCCTTGCGGGTGCTACGAATTAATTCTTCGACACTAGTAATACCTTCTCTAACCTTGTAATAACCATTCAATTCAATAGGAGTAAAATTGTCTCCCGATACATACTCTTCCAACTTGTTCTCATCAGTCATTTCATCCACTTGTAATATTTCATAGATTATGGTTCTTCCTTTATAGCCAATGTAGTTGCATTTCTCACAGCCACATGGCTCATAAGTTTGTACCGATTCTAAGCCATAAGTTCGTTGCAAGTACTCCATGTATTTTTGTTGATAATCGCTTAAATCAGCAGGTGCCTTACAATCACACAACATACGCACCAACCGTTGCGAAACAACTGCCAAAGTACTGGTAAACAATAAATACTTATCAACATTCATACTCAATAGTCGAGTAAAAGTGCTTAAAGCATTATTGGCATGAACAGTTGAAACTACCAAATGCCCCGTTTGTGCTGCTCTTAACGCCAAGTCTGCAGTAGCAGCATCATCGCGAATCTCTCCAATCATTATCACATCAGGGTCTTGTCGCAAAAACGCAGTTAACATATCCGCAAAACCTGTTTCGTGTAATTCGTTTATATCTACCTGGTTCACCTTATCCAAGGTTTTCTCCACAGGGTCTTCGACCGAACAGATATTTAACTCATCCTTAACAATGTGGTTGATTAGGGAATACATAGTAGTTGTTTTACCCGAGCCGGTTGCTCCAGATAAGTATATCGCCCCATAAGGATTCATAATAATATCTTCTATTAAACCCTTATCTTTTGGATAAAACCCAATATCCTCCAAATATAATACACCCTCTTCTTTTTGGAAGACCCTTAAAACCAATTTCTCACCGTAAATAGTGGAAATAGAAGAAGTTCTTATGTCATATATGTTGCCTTGATATTGAAAGTTATCTATCCTACCATCCTGGGGCTTTCTCTTTTCTGCAATATCCAGGTGAGATATCAACTTCAATCTTGATAAAACATTGTTAACAAACTCCCTGGAAAACGCAAACTGCTTCTTAACTGACAAAACTCCGTCAATACGATACCGTAGTTGCAACCCATTCCTTAAAGGTTCTATATGGATATCACTTGCTCCCAAATCGACCCCTTTACCAATAACAGCGTCTATCCAATCAGAGGCACTCTTTTCGCTATTCTCGGAAAGAAACTGTTCTGTCCCGCCAGATTTTTCTTCAACATTACCGGTCATCCTGTTTATGTGTTCCATGATATTTCTTTCCAGGGCATATACAAACCTTATCGTATATCCAAGCTTTTTGTAATCACCTGCAACAGAGTTGCGCAAACCAGAATTCAAAGCATTTATAGATGCTATATACAAAGTATTACCATCTTCTTTAAAAGGGAGTGATTTGTATATCCCAGCTTTACGCCAATTTATGGACTCCAACACCTTTGAGCTAATATCCAAGGAATTGAAATACGCGAAAGGAATGTTGTAATATTCCTCAAAAACAGCTTGTAGTTCTTCCAGTTTGATATATTTAATAATATAATCATATATCTCTTCATCTGTTTTTAGCTCTCGTGCAGCATCTTTCCCCTCGGTACTTAGGCTTAATTTGTCTATAAGGTTTCTTAAATAAATCATCTTCGATCCTCCTTTCCATTAAAATTACATTACACCACTGGAGATAGACATAATCGGCAGATAAATCGCCAATATTACCGGAACTACTGCTGCTGCTATTACTAAAATAGATACAGGTTGCATTAACTGAACTATGTTTTCCAAATTGTCATCTACCTGTGACTTATAAAACTCAAGCAATACATCCAACGAATCTTCCATCTTCCCTGTTTCTTCCCCTACATTTATCAGGCTCTGCACTGTAGCATCAAAGTACCTTGTATTCTTAATAGCTTCCGATAAACTCTTTCCTTCAACCACATCTGAAATCATTAGTTCAGATTCTATTTTGATGACTTCACTATTTATACTTTTGGAAGCTAATTTAATAGCATTGACAAGATTAATCCCACTTTTCTGCATCAAGGCAATCCCATAAATGAAATTATACATAGATAAGGATTGTATTAGATTATTTATAACAGGAATCTTTAACACAAACATGCTACGCATAATTTGATATTTACTACGCTGCCTTGAAGGTAAATTCCTATAGATTAACTTTGAACCCGCTATCAAGATAACGATCCCTGCCGCCACATAAATAAAATTATTAACTGCTCCAAAAACAATTGTTGTAATCAAGGGAACATCTACATCTAACTCTGCAAACAATTGTTCAAAGTAAGGAATAAACCAAAAGTAGCCTAAAAGCCCCAATAAAAACAAAATCGAAAAAACTACTATGGGATAAATCGAAGTGCTGGATAATGTACGAGATAATTTCAAGTTATCCTCTAAATGCTTTGCAATATTTTTCAAGCTTTGACTGAGACTACCCGAGGTTTCACCTGCTACAATCATAGAAACATAGAACTTATCGAATAATGAGGGATATTTTGCCATCGCCATAGCCATACTTTCACCATCCATAATATCTTGGCGAACTTGCGCAATTACCCGTGCAAAATAAGGGTTGTCTACCTGTGTTGCCATATTTGATAACACCCTGATTAACGGCATACCGGAATCAATCAATATAGCTAATCGTTTGGTGAAAAATAACACATCTTTCTTCTTTATCTTCTTGATAGTTCTATCTTCCAATGGGACAGTATTGCGATCAATGTCTTTAATGGTTTCGTAAACACTGTCATTTTGCATATAAAACCGATAAAAACTCTGTTTTTCCTCTGCATCTTCTTCTGGCAGCTCCGGCAAATTAAAGCTCACTTTTTTCGCCACTCCACTACCTAAAGATTCAAAACCTCGCACATATGTAGGAAACATCTTCTTTAGTTTCTGAAAAAGAGACTCTTTTTGTCGCTTTATTTTGATTATAAATTTTACATCGTATTCTTGCTTTAAAATAAGTATAGCTTCGTATAGGTTCTCTGCTTCAATGTTTCCCACTACATGCTTGTTTTGGCTGTTGATGCTTAAATAACGATACAACATTTACATTAACCTCCTTCCGTTAAAATTTCATACTGGCTTTGATAAAACACTTCCAAATTTTCCATATGCTTATAGATATTATCTGTTGTTTGAGTTACGGGTCGAAAGGTAAGAGTTACCATCGCTAATAAAACCAACCCCGTAACCAATGCAATCGCAGCCAAGTTTCCCATACAGTATTACCTCCTTGTTTGTTTGTTGCCACTAAGGGCTTTTTTTAAAAAAGAGGGCAGGTTTACCCCGCCCTCTTAGAACTATCTTAGTCTTCACCGTTTTCTCCATTATCGTCATCTTCGTGCCAAGTGCGATCCGGATGGATCCACAACTTATCATTGCTATCTTCTACGGCTTTGGTGCTAATTACCTCACCCTGGTATTCACCGCTAACAATGATCGCATAGTTCATTTCTCCGTCTTCTTCTATATCCTGATACAAGCGCTGGGTGCGCTCATCTATTGCATCCTGATCGATTTCATAGATATCCCCGTCAGTTTCACCAGCTACAGGGGCAGTACCGTCAAAGAAATTTGACAGCTCAAGAGAGTTACCCTCATTATCTTCTCCTAAATCAAGATCGCCTTCCGCTATATGATTACCTTCAACATACGGCCAGCCTTCTTGTCCAACATCAATACGGAAATTCATTGCTGCATCCTCTATGGTCTTAGTATCACGCATTACATTGTTTACCTCCGCATCCTGTTGGTGCCCCAAGTAAGAAGGCACCGCTGCCAACATCATAATCGCCAAAATCCCGATTACCACCATCAATTCAAGCAAAGTGAAAC
>CAZBGG010000057.1:2647-7237 GCA_964491305.1 uncultured Methanosarcinales archaeon | reverse complement strand
TAATAAAGATAGACAAAATGTATATTTCAAAGATGAATGCAGTGATACGGGAGAAAATTGTTTGGGTAATGATGAAGTAGCAGTTAAAGAAGATTTCTATGGAAAAATAACAATAGATAAAGGATCACTTACCTTTGAAGAAGGTGAATTATATAGATATTTTTTTAGGGGTATGGGAGTAGAAGAGGTGGAAGAAAAACTAATTGAAAGAGAAGATGGAATCACTATAGTAAGCTCTGAAAATGATGAGAATATTCAGATTTCAGATAGAGTTGAAATACAAGATGAAGATGATAATACTGAAGTTGTTACTGATGATACTCTGGAAAGACATGAAGACGATGAAGGGGATGAACCAGTTATTCATAATGTCAAAGAACATGATACTTTGTCGGAGATTGCTGAAGAATATGGGTCCACTGTCGAAATACTTGCTCAATACAACGATATAGATGACCCCGACTTGATACACCCTGGAGATGAAATAGAGATACCGACCGAAGCTCAAAGAATTGAATTTTACACAGACATTATTAAAGAAAGAATAGCTAAAGGGGAATATGAAAAACGCGAGGAAGAAAGAAGGTTTGGAGATATGATTTGGTTAACTAAAGAACTTGAAGAAGAAATGCAACAAAGAAAAGATGATGAAAATGAGTTGTCTGAGTTGTGGTCATTAACTGAAGAACTTGAAGAAATCAGAAAGGAAATAGATGATGAAAATAAAGAGATAAGCAAAGAGGAAATGGATGAATTATTAGAAAGAGCAGAAGAAATACGAACTGAGGGTGCGAAGAAGTTAATGTCTGGGAGCTCAACAGTAGAAGAAGATAATGAGAATATATATATCAAAAGAGGAGAAATAAGAGAGCACGTTAAAATTGAATCTGAAGGTGAAAATGTCTACGAAATAGATATATATGGTGAGAAATACAGAGCCACAAGGAATGAGCGTTCACGATGGACCTCATGGTTACTCCCCGACACATTTTCGTATGAAAGGAAGGATGAAGACGGTGAATGGAGAAGAATACTTGACTCAAATGAAGCGATGAACAGAATGCACGATGATGGAAAAGAAGACTACTTTAGAAGACAAAACCTGGGGAAAATAATGCAGGAACATGAAAAAAGTCCTGAAATTGAGCAAGATGATGATGATAGTGATGTTAGTGATGATGACTCACCAGAAGGAGAGGAATTACTTTATGATGGAATAAACAGAAGGCATGCTATAAATGAAATATTAGTATGATTTGTGACGACTTGGTTATATTCATAAATTCCAAAAATTTCTTAGTTTATTAGTTACAAACCTTTCCAAAACCTCTAAACTTAGGATAAATCCTAAGCTACGAACGCCAGTGAGTGTGCTTAAAATCGATTTTAGATTTTAAGCTACGAATGTAAATGATTGTGATTAGGATTTATCCTAAGCTAAGAACACCAGTGAGTGTGCTTAAGATTTACCCTAATCTACGAACGCTAGTGAGTATGGGGCGCTGGTTTAAACAAAAATTGCCGGAGAAAGCTTTTGTAGCGAATTTAGGTCTTTGATAGACTCTTCAGTTAGATTCCCAATAATTTTTCTTAATCCATCTTTTTCATATTGTTCAATTATCTTTATAAATAAAACAAGAACTCTAAGAATAATGTTTAAGCTAATAGCTAAAGATGGCAAGGCAAGAGCGGGTGAGCTGCATGTTAAGGGGAAAATAATCAAAACTCCCTTCTTCATGCCCGTTGCAACCAAGGGCAGCGTTAAATTCATGAACACAAAATTGCTAGCTAAGGCAGGTATTGAATGCATTATTTCCAACTCTCTTATTTTTTTATGGAACCCTGGCCTTGAATTAGTTGAAAAATCAGGCGGGATACACAAATTTATAAATTGGGAAAAAGGCATATTCACCGACAGCGGCGGTTTTCAATCACTTGATAATGATATGCTCATTGGCGCCACAGACGAAGCGGCCAAATTCAAATCACCTTTTGACGGGCAGACCCATAAAATAAGCCCTGAAAAAACAATAGAAATTCAAAACAGGCTGGGCTCTGATGTCTCCATGTGCCTGGACCATGTCCCTCAGCACGATGATAACTACGACACAGTCCAAAAAAAAACTTTAAGAACACATAACTGGGCAAAACGCTGCAAAGAACACCATAACAGATTAAAAAGCAACCAGCTTTTATTTGGAATAGTCCAGGGTGGAAACTTTGTTGACATCAGGAAAAAAAGCATACAATACCTAAGCGAACTGGAATTCGATGGGTTGGCACAAGGTGGGCTGGCAATTGGTGAGCCAATTGAAAAAATGTACTCTACGCTTAAAGAAACAACACCTCTAATGCCGGAAAGCATAACAAGATACCTGATGGGTGTTGGAAACCCTTTGGATATTCTGGAATGCGTGGGCAACGGAGTTGACTGTTTTGACAGCACATTCCCTACACAGAATGCCAGACACGGGACAATTTTTACCTTTGAAAAAAAGATAAGATTACTTAAATCAGCATATAAAAACGACTTAACCCCCTTGGATAAAAACTGTAACTGTCTAGCATGCAAAAACTACTCCAAAGCATTTATAAGACATATGCTGAAGAATGGAGAAGGAGTTGGATACGAGCTCGCCACCATCCACAACATAACTTTTATGCAGGAAATGATGGAAAAAATAAGGGGGTCCATAATAGATAAAAACTTCCATAAGCTTAAGCATGAAATAAAAAAAAACTTTTCCTCATAATCTATAAATTATTTCTATACAAATATATTGTCAGCAGAAGACCATTCCCACAACTGAAAGGCAATAAACATTTAAAAAAGAAATATTTAAAAGGAGCCCTCTTGCACCCCCTTTCTTTATGGGACAAGAAACGCATTACGGGGTGATATCTGACTTTCACCACAACTCGATGTTAATCCCAGCAACTTTAAGCATACTAAAGAACCTGGGAATAGAAAAAATAATTGTTAACGGTGACATAGGTGACCCAAAAGGAACGAATCAGGAAACTCAAAACAATATTGCCTCTCTCCTTGATTGTTTCGCATCAAGCGGTATTGAAAGTTTCTTTATACCCGGAAGTCATGAGACCCTGGCCACCTATGAACCAGTAATCAAGGACTATTCAGAAAGAAATAATAATATAATTGATGCCATAAGGAATCCAAAAATAGAGCATAATGGCCATTGCCTGGTCTTTTTGCCAGGCTCCGATTTTCTCTGTGGGGGGGAGTATAAACTGGTGGAGCAAAACGAGGTCGAAACTGGAAGATATCTTGAAACTGACGACCGAATGATAAAAATAGATGATATAGTAGAATACACTAGAGCCTTAAAGAATGGAGAGGCCAGTAGAGCCCTTCATTGCACAAATATGGGAGACCTAAAAAAGATGGTGGATAACCCTGACAAAACTATACTTGTTTGCCATGTTCCAAGAAAATTTTATAACAATCTTAATAGTGTTGATGTGGCAATTTACGGGGAGGCCCAAGAAGATTTTTACCTGGACAATAATTTAATAAAAAAAGGCTTCGTATTCCTGAGCCCCGTAGCAAAAAGATTCATCAAAGAAGGCTATCCAATAGAAATGAAGAATGAAAACAGAGGCAATGATGATCTTAGGTCGTTATGCGAAGAACTTGGAATAAGTAAAGCGATTAATGGCCATTTTCATGAAAGCAGTCATATGGCTAGCGACAGTAATGGAAATTCTGTTCCTGAAGATACTATGTTATATGAACTCTTTTGGAATCCTGGCCACCTGGATAGGGGCAAGGCAGGTATACTTACTGTAGCTGACGGAAAAGTTGGATATAAAAATATAAAGCTTGATGAATACATGTAAGATACTATGATTAGATTTAAAAATTATATGCCATAACCATAAATGATGAAAACAAATAAAAGAGAAATTATACTGAATTTTCTAAAAGGTCTTTTAATGGGGACTTTTGACATAATACCAGGTATCTCCGGCGGAACAATAGCCTTAATAACAGGGATATATGAGCGATTAATTGCAGCAATAAAGAATATTACATCTTTAGAAATATTATCCCTGCCGGCGCTTTTACTAAAATCCAATAAATACAGTCTTATTAGAAATAAAATAAAACATCTTGATATCTTGTTTTTAATCAACGTGGGTATAGGAGTAATTATTGCCATATTTTTAGCCTCATTCATCATAGGAAATCTTCTGGAAAACTATGGAACATTCACTATTTCATTTTTTGTTGGAATGATCATCGCTTCTTCAAAATTGATATATGACAGAATTCATCCAAAAGAAGGATACCTATTCATGCTTGTGGGAATAGTGATAGGCATCTCATTGGTTTTTGTTGTGCCAGCACAATCTGACAAATTTACGTTGGCCTACATATTTTTTTCAGGATTTATAGCTATGAATGCAATGTTTCTCCCAGGGTTGTCTGGTTCATACTTGCTTTTAATATTTGGAGTTTATGAATATATGATAAATGTACTCCATAACCTAAAAGAAAATTTTTCCGACTTTTTAGCCTTTATAACTGGAGGATTACTCGGAATTATAACTTTATCCAGGGTAATA
>CAZBGG010000057.1:0-2637 GCA_964491305.1 uncultured Methanosarcinales archaeon | reverse complement strand
AAAGATGGCACTCAAAAACACTTTTTCTTCTCCTGGGAATAGTTTTAGGTGGCCTGTCAGTGCCTGTCAGGATAATATTGGAAAGTTTTCCGGAATCTGGATACACAAAAGAGATATTCGCAGTAATTATATTCATAACACTAGGAATATTGGCGGTAATAACCATTAAAGTGATCGAAAAGATATACCAAAAGTAATCTAAAGCATACCAAAAATAAAACCTGCAATTGTAGAGTACAATACAACCAAGAAAATGTACACGGCAGTCTTTTTGTTACCCAGAACCTTCCGGATAACAAGCATATTAGGAATACTTACGGAAGGACCACCTAGTAGAAGGGCGAGGGCGGGACCCTTATTCATCCCATGATTCATTAGACCCTCTAAAATAGGTATCTCAGTCAAGGTCGAAAAATACATAAATGCTCCAAAAATTGAAGCAATAAAATTTGCAAGTATTGTATTTTCCCCCACATAACTCTCTATCATCTCAGGAGGAAGCATAGGCATTATAAAACCCACAATAAAAATACCTAGAAACAAAACAGGGAATAAGCTTTTAGAAAAACTCCAGGTTTCATCAAACCATTTTTTTACAGCACTTCCAGGGAATTTCATCCATATCAAAAAAACCAGGGACACCAAAACAATAGCCATTAAAATTAATCTACCAAGAACACCTAGAAGGATAAAATTAATCCCTATAAAGAATAACAAGAGACCAAATAAAATTATCAGAGCATGGCTGGATACTTCCGGGACGTTACTTTGCTGCATAAATAATTCCTTCTTTTCAGACTTCTCCCTAAAAATTAAGGCCATACTTAAGCCAACCAAAACTGAAAGCAAAATGGCTAAAGACACCCTTGCCATACCAATTTCAAGACCAAGAACGGACATGGTAAGAAAAATAGCTGCTATGTTAATAGCAGGACCAGAGAATAAGAAAGTAGTCGCAGGACCAAGTCCAGACCCTCTCCTTTTTATGCCTGCAAATAAAGGAAGTATTGTACAAGAGCAAACAGTTAAAAATCCCCCTGCCACAGAAGCTATTGGATAAGAAACCACTTTTTTTGCTCCATACCCCAGATATTTTAAAACAGCCTCCCTTCTAACAAAAGTTACAATCCCCCCAGCAATAAACATAGCAGGAAGTATTGATGTGAAGAAATGCTTTTGTGCGTAATTATTCAATAACCCCAAGGCCTCAATTAATGAGTTATTAAGCCAACCCGGTCCAAAAAACAAATCTTTAAACCATATGCTTTCAACCGGAAGAAAAAAAAAGATAACCAGAATCAAAGAAAACAAAACAAATTGGTTCACTTCTCTCCTTTGCATAACAAATTGACAAATATCAATATTTAAAAAATTTTCCCTGATTATAAAACATTCAATAGATTAAATTATGAAATTATGGAAATCCACAGCCTGCAGAAGCACCCGTACCGCCGCATCCTGCCGAGCCAGCTGCACCCAAGAAATCAGTAACTGAGCCGCCTACGGCCACAACTATATACAAAAATACGGCCAATAAAACAACTATACCAAACCAGAGAAGAATTTCCCTTTTCTCATTATTTTCTTTTTTTCCTTTATTTTTCATTTTAACCATTTACTTAAACAATCCCCGGACAAACTGCGACACATTAAAAAACTTGAACCTTAGGTTAGCAACTCTTGAGAACTCCAGACTTAAATATTTTTCCCATAAAAATCTCCTAACATTGTAAACTAGATTCATAGAAAGACTAGAAGAAACAAACCCTTACAACCAAACCCCTCTTCAAATCTAAAAAAACACCTTCAATAAAAAAATTAGTTGGGTAGCGGACATCCCGTTTCCCGCGAAAAATCCTCCAGTGTTCTTGGTCCCTCATACAATTCACCATCAATCTGTACTTCAGGAACATAAGATGTTTTCGATTCTTCAGCACATCTTTGCTCTTCTTCAGTACATTCAACATATACTGGTCTTGCAGCTTCATGTCCTCCCAAGGTTTCAACTAAAGAAGTACAAGCAGGACAAAAAGCTGAGCCGTATATGACCATGCCCTCTTCGGCCAGACATTCATTGAACTTTTTCATATGATTTACGGGCTCATCCGGTTCATCTGGTTCATCCGGCACACAGCCGAAAGAGAATAATAATGCTGCCGTAATCAAGGCCAAAATCCCTAAAAAGTACCTCTCTCTACTAACATTTCTTATTTTTGTGATCATTTTTAACCCCTGAATGAAATTAGGACCAAGCCCAACTAAAAATCTGCAAAAAAAAACAAACCACAGAGAGACACAATACAAGAGCATATTTAAAATTTTGCATTAATTTTTCCTTTTGTAGTTTCCGGAACTTATTTCACCACATTTAAATCAATGCCATTTAAATATCTAATTAAAACGATTGTCCCGGAAGTGGAAGCAATAAATCATCTTCTAGCAGCAATCATACTTGTACTTCTTGGAATATTTATTGTTGTGGGTCTGAAAATAGTTGAATTGAAAACCAAAAAAAGTGGGGTAAAGATTAGATGAGATGTAGGATTAAGCCGTTTAAATTAAGCAAACTGATAAATTAGTTAATACTTAAGAGAACATGCCAAAGATAAATCCTGCTATTGTGGAATAAGCTACAAC
>CAZBGG010000056.1:0-7292 GCA_964491305.1 uncultured Methanosarcinales archaeon | reverse complement strand
TATGAACTGCCAGTTTTGCTTTCGTAGCCATCTTTGGAAACTTCCCAATCATAATGTCCTTCTTCAACGTCTTCAAAAACTACACGGCCATTTGAATCGGTGTAGCCTGTGATTGAGGAAAAGTCGACACGAGCTCCCGATATACCTGAGCCGGTAGAGGAGTCAACTACTTTAAAAGTAACCTTATGTCTTTCCTCTGCATCAACAAAATAACCTAAAGTTGCAGTATCTTCAGGATTTGTCTTACCACCACATTTGCCGCTATAACCCACACCGGTAACCTTAATATTATATTCTCCGGGTTGAGTAGGAGTCCATTCAAAAGAAAACGTCTCCAACCCTACACCTGAATTAGCTGGCAATATCTTTTGTTCATTAAACACCACATTACCATTCTTTGTTACTTCATAGTCAACTTCAGTCTTAATTGGATTTTTATTATAATTTGTATCAACATAGTTACTCAGTTTATCAAAATTTATCCAGGTCTTTTCGCCCTCTTTACCAATTAAAGGATTTGCTTTTAGATTTTGTATTTGAGTATAACACTCATCAAATGGTTCTTCCGACCATACTTCAAATTCTCTTGTTGAATAACTTTTATAACTGCTCTCGCATTGACAATCAACAATCTCCGTTGTGATTTTGGCAACAAATTCACCCTCTTTCTTCGGAGTCCAGCTAAACTGAATGTCTAGAGATTCATCCATCATTATATAATCTACTTTAGAATCAGTATGAATAACATTTCCGTTGTGAGATATCTCAAGCTGGACTTTGGTCCTTGCGGAATAATAATTTTCATATCCTGCAGGAAACCAGTCAAGTACATTCGCATCAGTAAATGCGCTATGTGCTGATGCCGAGAGTGTGGTATCAACATCTATTATTACAGGATCATGAGGACTATTATCATTAGTTACAGAAAATGAGTTAACCGGGGAGCGGCATGAACTTGCTTTTTCAAATGTATTGTGCCATACTATATGTGCATCATGTCCCCAGACAAATTCTTCTGCTTCCAAAGGGAGATAACAATCCTTGTAAAAAAAATGATCATAATAATCAGGATTATTTTCTGTTGAATCTGGATTATATGGATATTCAAAAAATATCGAATTAGAGCTGCCTGAATTCTTGCTATGAATATGTTGATTATCAGATGAGGTATATAATTCACTCTGCACCCCAGTAACTTGGCCTCCTGCCTCATTATAAAAATAGTCAGTCTGTGTGACTCCTTGCACGCCTAAGACTAGGCTCGAGCAAATAATCAACGCGAAGATAAGTAATAATGTTCTTTTCAATTTATACACCCCCTAACTACCTTGACCCACCAAGTGAGGAACCCGGACCTGCGGACCCTCCAGTAATAGATTCAACACCCGGAAAACTTCCACCGCCAGTTCTTCCACCGCCACCCGTCGGTTCAGTTGGCTCCTTTTCAATATATTTTATATCCGTATCAGTTCCCCTATTTTCGTAAGCTTTAGCACCTAAAAAGCCTAAAGCTCCTCTGAAAACGTTTCCCAACATAATTTTATTGAGCTCCTGTGGTTGCCCGAAGTAAATTCCATTAGGATCTAGTTGTACCTCAGAGACGGGATTCCTTAAGTTAAAAACCGCAAGAGCATCGACAGAGCCATCATTCTTAACAGGATAAATAACAGATAAATTCCCATCATGTGGATTCATATATGACCTTATGTTCTCTTGCCCTTTTTGTCTTGGAGGATTAAAAGTAGTATGCTTAGAATATTCAATTACATCATTAAGCTTAGAGGTCTCCAAAAGGTTCATTACGGCTACTCCACCCCCAATATATGGATTTACAACACCTGCTGGAACTGCAAATAACAAAGCAGGTAAATATCTTGCTTTAGCCCTGTCATGCATCTCATGAGAGAAATTATAGACATCTAGCCCAGACTCAGCAAGATCATCAATGTTGTATGAAGCAGATCCAACCTTAAAGGCATTTGATGATACTTCCATTTCTGGCCTAGTTATATTCCCCTCTTTTGAACCATATATAGTGAGATCGCCTACTTTCTCTCCCTCTTGTAAAATATCATATTGAACAGAATGGTCATAATTGAAATCTTCAAGTCTATCTAATAACCTCTTCTCTTGTCCTTTCTTAACCGCATTGAACAAAGGACCATTCGACTGAGGTATAGATACGGCACCATCCTTTGTAAAGGTTACAGAACCACCTGTATAAGCGTTTTCATTCCCACTATCAAGTATTTTTTCAAGGTCTCCAGCATCGTTCTCTGCTATTATACTTGAAGTTGGAACAAAGGCAGTTGAATCACTAAAAGTCATATAAGGGAGTAGTCCAGCAAAAGGGTACGTCGAAGCGATTACATCTCTTCTAGTTGGACTGGTTTCACCAACCTCTCCATCTATAGCATCCAATTGTCTATCATTGAAACCAAGGCTTTTTAAATAAGGACCAAAAGCGTTTTCATAACATTGAGGTGTTGGCTCCGCTTTTTTTAAAAGATTATCAAATTGATGCCTAGACAAATTATCAAAATCGGTTGCTTCCATTTGGTAAACCGAGCTGTCCCTCTTCTTTGTATCCATAACATTGTGGGTCTTATCTGATACAGAAGCACAACCAATAACTGCCGTTGCACCTAGAACAGATAAAAACTTCCCACTACTTTTCAAGATTTCTGAAACATATTCTTTAAAATAAGACATTTACTTCACCTCCCCAGGTACATTATTAACTCCCATTCTCTCTTCGTTTTCGTTAAACTTCTGTATAACTTCCCTAATGATTTCATCGGTTTTTTCATCCTCTTCGAAATACTTCCCAACCTTTTCTTCTGGCTCTGCAACCTTTTCTTTTGGCTCTACAACCTTTTCTTCTGGCCCTATAACATAAGAAGCCATTTGATAGAAGTCTCCATTTTTAGGATAACCTAAGATAATCTTGCCTTTTTTGAAGGTATCACCCTCCTCTATCTTCTCAAACGGACTACCATCACTATAGCTATGATAAAGAACGGGTTCTGCGGGAAAACCTTTAGTTAACTCCTTGTCTATTTCAGGTTTAAAACTCCCTTCAGACCAACTACCATCAATGGCAAACCACCCTTGGGCAGCGGTATTTCCTTTTTTTATTTTATCGAAATTCCTCATTAGAATATCATGTTTAGGTTCCAAATCACCTTTCTGGGTGATTGAAGTAATCTTTTCTAATGTATCAGGTGCTTCTGAAGCACCCGTGGAACGGGGAGCTGGCTCTTTCTTTCCGTTCTTCCCCTCATCAGAAACTTTTTGTTCATATTTCACTTTGTCATTATCATTTACTACAGCGTTGTGATTATTATCAAGAGTTGAATAGTAACCTGCGGCTACAAGCGCTCCCAGTGCTACTCCTCCCACTAGACCAAGTAAAGCGCCTTTTCCATTTCTATACATTCTACCAGCCGTATTTTTAAGACTGCCTTTAGCCTTCCCCGCTAGACCTTTGCACCTCTGATAAAGACTTTCCCTGGGAGAATTGTAACCACTATTTGCTCCGCTTGCTCCACCATTTTCATCATTGTCCTTGTAACGATAGGGAACATCCACCGCAGAATCTTTATCGTAACCTCCGCTTAAGTTAGTCCCACCAACATTATTATCTTTTACACTTCCATTATGATTATGACCAGAAGCATCTGAAACCACATCATCGATTGTATCAGCAGCTGCATCTTTGGATTTGCTTCTTGATTCGGAATTTTCATCTCCTTCATTAATACCCATTACCAAACTCGGATTACCGGGACTTTGAGCACTATCATCTCCACTGTTTTTTACATAGTCCTCGTTCCTATCCCCGCCATTTTTTCCAGAAGATTCAGTAGATTTTTCACCATCAACAGTATAAACACTAGCGGAGACTGAATCACTTGGATAAACTGTTATTACATCATCCCCCCAAGATTCATTAACTTCAATAACCAAATTATCCAGGGTTCCATCATATAAGCTTATATCGCCACCCACAAGAGCATCGAGATTATCAAGCTTAAGATCATCTTGCACATTTACATCCCCAAAAACACTGTCTGAGTTTTTATAAGCGCTCGATGGTTTATCCGAATTTTTGGAACTTTTTCCCCTATCACTTATATAATCTTCCAGCAAACTATCGATTTTCGCCTTAGTTTGCCTCAGACCATCAATATAACTCTCGCTTGGTCTTTTGGATTTTCCATTTCTATTAACACTTGTTAAATATTGGCTATAAACCGTATCGACAAAATCCTTAGCAGCTTTAGCCCTTTCACAATCCAGACCTTCGTTTTTCGTTAAGTAATCAAGTTGCTCGTGGACTTTTGAGAACTTATCACTATATCTCTTACCTTTTTCATTCAAAGTTTCGAAAACATTGCCTATTTCTGTGTCTTTATAATCTAAGGTCAAGAACAACTTACGCTTTTCGTTCACTATCTCATCCAAGGAACTAGAACTCGGTTCAACTCCAAAATCAGGATTTCTCTTCATAACGTAGGATCCAAAGTCATTATCATAAGCTTCTTTGATTTTTTTAATACCCTGTGAATCCATGGAGTGCAAATTCTCATAAACCACTAAAGCCGCATCCTTGAACCTATCAGTGTACTTTTTAGAAGTATCCCTCAGTTTACTCTCCATATATTTTTGAATATTATTATAATTGCCCATCAGTTCCACCTCATATACCATCATGCAGTGATAAAAAAATGTAAATTAACAGCCAAGGATATTATAACTATTATTTAAATGTTCCGTTATGTAACTACTTAATGATGAGAACATTGTCTGTTTGAGAATAACCTGCAAAAATTAGGAAGAATTAAAACCCAAGATAGTCATTCAAATTCTTGTTAAAATCACTTACACGCCGAATCACAGAATTTCTCCTATCCTTTAAAATCTTATCCAAACCAGGATTCTCGCCAGAATCAAGCCCCTGCTCTCTTCTAAGTTTGGTTAAGTAAAACCTGAAATTTGTATTGTATAACTCACTTAATTGAAGCAACTGAGCCTCTGATAGCCCATCTAAGTTCCTATAGACTTTATTAGCAGCTTTCCTGAAACGCTCCTCATAACTTCTCTTACTATCGCGGAAAGCATCTTCAACACTGGTTAATACATCATAATGCCCTTCCATCTATGTTCCGCTTCATAATCTGATATTTAAATTTTTCTATCTTTAACCACTAAATAATAACAACAGACCAAAAAATAAATAGTAATTACATAATTCCAGTTCCATGTACACAATTATCGGAGGAGGACCAGCAGGATTGCATAGTGCCTATCAACTAGCTAGAGAAGGAGTAAAGACTACCATATACGAAGAACATAAAGAGATTGGAAAACCGATTCAATGCACGGGAATAGTCACTAATGACCTTCTAAAACATGTAAAGCCTGATAATGAAGTGGTAATTAATAAAATACAAAGAGCAATTATACACTCTCCAGATAATATAGCTGAACTTAAACTAAAAGAACTTGTTATTGACAGAGCAGCATTTGATAAACAACTCGCAAAGATGGCAGAAAGCGAAGGAGTGGACCTAAGGCTCAACAAAAAAGTTAATACGATAAAAGAAACCAATTCGGGATTTGAACTTACAGTTAATAACAGAAAGGAAGTACATAAAAAATTAATTGGCGCCGACGGACCTCTAAGTAACTTAAAAAAGCTGATTAATCCCAGACAGAAAACAAGCTACCTCACAGGAAAGCAAGCAAGAGTAAAGGGAAATTTTGATTCTGAGACTTATCATGTGTTTTTTGGTCCAGATTATGAAGACTTTTTTGGTTGGATTGTTCCAGAAAACAGAAATACTGCGAGAGTCGGAGTTGCTTCCGAAAAAAATACATCTACAAATTTTAAAAGATTAATGAATAGAAACGAGTTACATAACACAAGAATAATAGAATATAATGCAGGAATCATACCAGTTTATAACCCTAAATTGAAAACTCATTACAAAAAAGCTTTTTTAATTGGGGATGCAGCTACACAAGTGAAGGCAACTACTGGAGGAGGCATTATTCCTGGGTTAAAGGCATCAAAATGTCTTACGGAGTCCATTACAAAAGGGAAAGACTACCATAGATTATGGAAAAAGAAGATAGGTTTTGAGCTACTTTTGCATCAAAAGATAAGAAAATCCTTGAATACCTTTGATAGCAGAGATTACAACAATATGGTGGATATACTAAAAAACTCAACAAAAATACTCGAAAAACATAGCAGGGACAACCTAAGACAAATGTTAGTACCTCTTATGCTAAAGAACCCTTCCCTGGTTAGGTTCATTAAGAACATAAGGCTTTGAATAAATTAAGACGAATACGCAAAGGCACCGACAAACAAAATAACGAAAATTTTGACACTTGAATGGAGTTATGTGGAATAAACACATTTAAATAAAAGAAAGTAAGATATGGCTTAAAATGAAACTAAAATCAATGAAGCATATGCTTAATAAGGCAAAAAGAGGAAAGTACGCCATCGGGCAGTTTAATTTTTATAATATAGAAAGTGCAATCGCCATAATAAATGCAGCTAAAAAGCTCAAATCTCCAGTTATTCTCGGTGTCAGTGAAAAAGCAATAGACTATGCTGGAGTTGATAATATAATAAGCATAGCAAAAAATCTAGCCAATAATTCAGGGATTCCAATATCTCTTCACCTTGACCATGGCCAAGACGAGAGGCTTTTATACAAGTGTATAAGGAAAGGTTTTACTTCTGTTATGATAGATGGCTCGTGTTATGATTTTAACAAGAATGTTAGAATAACAAGAAGAGTTGTAGAATACGCCCACCAATCCCACATATCAGTTGAGGGAGAAATAGGCAAGCTAAAGGGAATTGAAGATGATATTTCTTGCGAAAAACATGTTTATACAAAACCAGAAGAGGCAGTTGATTTTGTTTCAAAAACGGGAGTTGATTGCCTCGCCATAGCCATAGGAACAAGCCATGGTGCAAATAAATTTCAGGAAAAAGCCAAACTAAGATATGATATTTTATCTGAAATAAAAAATAAAGTTAATGTTCCGTTGGTATTACACGGTGCTTCAAGTGTCTACCCAAGAACTATAAATAAAGCAAACAAAAATGGTGCCTCAATAAGGGACTCAAAAGGATTAAGTGACAATATGATTAAAAGAGCAATTGAGAAAGGAATACAAAAAATAAACACAGACACAGACCTTAGGATTTCATATACAGCAGCAGTAAGGGAATTTTTAAACAAAAATAAAAATAATTTTGACCC
>CAZBGG010000055.1:0-7333 GCA_964491305.1 uncultured Methanosarcinales archaeon | reverse complement strand
TGGGTGATACCCAGGCAAACAACTTAGCAAAATATCATGGGTTTACAGTATTACCCAGACCTACTTTTGACATGACAATTATGTTGAAAGAGGTGGGTGTGCCTGATGCCAACAAATTGCCCGTAAAGAGCGTTGCGGGTAAAAGGGTTAATCTTCGGGATCTGACTCCCGAAGAAAAGAAAAATTTAAAAGAAGCAAAAGAAAAGGTGCTCGGGTATTTGCCCGAACTTTACCCAATAAGGATTTATGAAAACCTTGTTGGCTCTCATGGTGAGAAAGCTAATGGGATTTTTGAAGAAAGCAAAAAGGCTATCTATTTAGATAGGAGCCGACTAGAAAATTTAAGTACCTGTTTTTCGACACTGCTTCACGAAGCGGTGCATCAGAAAACAGGGGCAAGCGATATGACCTCTCTCTTTATGGAGGGTTTGCAAGAGGCTGCTTTTACTCTTGCATTTGATGATAGTAAGGCTGATTGCGAATAAAAGCATTTTGATAAAGGGTTGCTATAAATAGCAACCCTTTTTTTATGAAAAACACATTAAATAAAAGGCAAAGGCAGAAAGGAGGTGAAAAGCGATGCTAAAAAACAAACAGCGTCCAGATTTAAAGATAGATGAAGAAAAAGAACTATTGGAAATAGTAGATGATTTGGGGGGCAAAACTATTAAAAGAGAGGATTCTTTTTTAGTAACAATGCCCAATGGTGGTTATGTAGATATTACGGCAGGAGAAGATACTAAGTTTGAATTAAATGCATATAAGAACATGAGGGAAAAAATTGAAGTATCTGTTGATGATATTTCACTTGGAAACAAGATGAATAACCTTGATGAAGTTTCTTTTTATCTTGAAACAGCAAGTATGGTTAATCTTGATGAGGCGGTAGTCAAAACCGAAAAAATTGGGCAAGGTGGTGCAAAAAATAATACCACAAAAGGAGAGTCGACAAACATAGAACCACCAAAGCTTAGACTTGCGAAAAATTAAGACAAGAATAATTGACGCATATAGAGTTATTTAAGCTTAGTAGGAAAGAGAAATTGTTTATTAAAAATCAAGGAGGAATTTGATGTCAAAAACATTGGTTATTGCAGAGAAGCCAAGTGTCGCCAAAGATATTGCTAAGGTACTTGGGTGTGAGCAATCTGGCAATAATTGTTTGTATAATTCTCAGTATATAATTACATGGGCTTTGGGACACTTGGTTGCTCTTGCTAATCCAGAAGATTATAATCCAGAGTTGAAGAAGTGGCAAATGCAAACATTACCTATAATTCCCGATACTATAAAGTTGAAAGTTATAGAGAAAACCAAGCAACAATATTATATTGTAAAAGAGTTGCTTCATTCTTCGGAAGTGTCGGAGGTTATATGTGCTACAGATGCAGGGCGGGAAGGAGAGTTGATATTCAGGTATATTGTGCAATATGCGGGCTGCAAAAAACCCATGAAAAGGCTTTGGATATCCAGTATGACAGACAAGGCAATACAGGATGGGTTTCAAAATTTACGTCCTTTAAGTGATTATGATCATTTTTATGAATCTGCGTGGGCTCGTTCTTTGGCTGATTGGTTGGTAGGCATTAATGCAACTAGAGCATATACTGTGCGTCAAGGGGCGAAGTTATCGTTGGGGAGGGTGCAGACTCCAACTTTAGCAATGGTGGTAGATAGACAAAAGGAAATAGAATCGTTTATACCACAAGATTATTGGGAGGTTCATGCTTATTATGAAGAATTTTCGGGTATATGGCATAACCGCTATTTAGAAGAAACAAGGAGTTATAATGAGTTTGAAGCTCGGCAGATTGCCAATAAAGTATCTGGTAAACACGGAAAAATAATAAGTAAAAACGAGAAAGAAAAACAAGAGTCGCCACCTCTTTTATACGATCTTACAGAATTACAAAGGGACGCAAATAAGAAGTTTGGCTATTCTGCACAGGATACTTTGGATATAGCCCAACGCCTTTATGAAACATACAAAGTAATTACTTATCCACGTACAGATAGTAGGTATATAACCGATGATATGACCCCAAAGTTGCCACAATTGCTTAACAGGTTGAATTATGGAAAATATAGCAAATATGTCGGTGAATTATTAAGCAAAGAGTTGCCTATTAATAAACGAATAGTAAATGACAAAAAGGTTAGTGATCATCACGCAATAATCCCCACAGGAGCAAACGCCAATTTACCAGAAAATGAAAAGAAAATATATGATTTGATTGTCACTCGATTACTAATGGTATTCATGCCTTCGCATGTATATAAAGTTACGACTTTGCAAGTAAGGATAGAAGATGAAATTTTTCTATCTAAGGGGAAAAATATAATAGAGAACGGTTGGAAAAAGCTCTTTTCGGAACCCCCTAAAGAACATATTTTACCGAATGTCAATGAGGGCGAAGCGGTTTTTGTAAAGGATGCGGAAATACAAAACAAACAAACTACTCCTCCGTCACCTTATACCGAATCTTCTTTGTTGTCAGCGATGGAGAATGCCGGACGATTTGTTGAAGATGAAACATTAAAGGAACAACTTAAAAGTGGTGGGATAGGAACTCCATCAACCAGAGCCAGTATTATTGAAAGATTGCTGCAGGTTGGATATATCTTCAGGGAAAAAAAGAATCTGGTTCCAACTGAAAAAGGTAAACTCTTAATGCAGATAATTCCTGAACAGTTAAAGTCACCAGAAATGACAGGGAAGTGGGAGAAAAGTTTGATGGAGATATCTGATGGAAATATGGATTCGCAACGATTTATAAATAGTATAAAGAAATTTGTGGAACATATTGTCAAAGAATCTACTACATGTCAAATTATCCCCGAACTACGAGATAATGAACAACAAAGCAATAAGGATAAAGGGGCTGTAGGAAAGTGTCCAGTTTGTGGTAAAGGTGAAATATATAAAAACAAAAAAGGCTACGGATGCAGTCAATGGAAAGAAGGCTGTGCTTTTTTTGTGCAAAGTCCTTTAGCTGGGAAAAATATAACTCGTGCTCAAGTTGAGAAGTTAATCAAGAATGGTAAGACTGATTTGATTAAGGGGTTCGTATCCAAGAAAGGCAAGAAATTTAACGCCCAGCTTGCGGTAGATAAAGGGCAGGTTGGTTTCAAGTTTAAAAAGTAAGGAGGTGATTCAGTATGGCACAAAAACAAAAAGACACCATAATGGTAAAAATGAGCAGTGGTTGGTTGTTTAGAAACGAGTATCCTGAAATGTGGGAACGTTTGAACAAAAATGCTCTTTTCAGGGAAAAGTCCGAGAGTGATTTTTTTGAAACTACCGTTGCTGTTATAACCAAGGAAGATTTTAATAACTTAAAAGAATCCGTACCGGAAATAAGAGAGCATTTGGGTAAACAGAAAAATAATCCACTTTATGATCAAAAAGCAACGAATTTAAATGTCAAGCCTTTGAACAAAAACAATGTTGTAAAAGAGGAAAATGATATAGTTGTTTTTACAGAAACAAGCGTGGAAGGTAGAACACAAACTCATTATACTGCTAAGGAACAAACAAATGAACTTAGTTGCTTTATTCCATGTGTGATAGATAACCACCGATTATATGTCAATGAAAGAAACGCTGGAAAAGTAATTGGGTCTGGTGGTTGGAAAGCATCTGAGCTTCATAAACACTTGGGTATAAAGGAGGTAGTATCTTGTGATATAAACGAATTCCTTGATCCGAGGAATGAAAGAGCTAGTATAGAAAAAGCAATATCGGGTTTAGGGGATGATTATAATGTGCCTCATTTTAACAATCTTGGGTATGTGGCAGATTACTCTGCTCCGGCTGGAGGTAAAACTTTGATGTCAAGCTCTGTCATGTTGTCTAAATTAGGTGGGAAAATAACCCCTGAAGAAACCATTGACGACAAAGTGAGGCATGAGTTGAGAAAAATCAGAGAAGATGGAGGATTGAAGGTGCTTGATAATATGAATAAAGAAAACATTACTCCAAAAAGAAATGTGATGTAGCCTCATACATAAAATCATAGCGAGTTTTAAGGGTTCTCGTAAAAAACCCTTAATTATATGTATAAGGAGGTAATGGTAATGGAAAATCAGATAAATCATACTCGGGTAACAAAATACAAGGAAGAATATCCCGAAGAAATCAACTTCTTAGAAACTCAAAAAGGCAATATGCCTAAAGATATTTACGATATTTATTCAGTTTTTGTTTTTGGTCATCGCGAGGTAACAAGCGAAGATATTAAGAAGGTGCGTGAATATAGGAGACAAAAACAAGATATGCGTCGAAATCTATTGATTATGCTGGGTGGAGAAAAAGAGTTTGATAGGTTTAAGAATTTTGTTTATAGCAAGCTACCTGTAGCAGATAAATGGGAGAAAAATAATTTCTGGGTAAATATTTGGAAGGGTTGCAAGGGTTACAATTTAACAGAAAAACAAATAGAGGCTGTAAGAAAACAGATGAAAAAAGAGTTGGAGGAAGAAAAGGAAGATTGTATTAAGGCAGAAATATTGATAGCAACCTGGCTGGCTAAAAGGTTGGAAATAAGTAAAAGAATGAAGGGTGAGATTTTGAAGGAAACAGACAAAAGTATTCTGTTTTCGGGGTATGCAGTAGCAAAGCCTTCGGAAATATGTATGCATTGTGGACAAGCTATTACCAATGAAACTAGTAAAAGGGTGGGGTATGGGCCTACTTGTGCTATGAAATTGGGTATCCCCTGGGTTAAGGAGAAAGAGGAACCATCTGAAGAAGATGTGGAAAACCTGAAAAACAAAATCGAGGGGGTATATTTCAAAGATTGGTTGTCAAAGAAACACATCAAAATTAAATATTTATAAAGAAGGAGGTTAAGATTTATGTCGTGGTTGTTAGCTGGAATGCTACTGGTTATAGTATTATTATTTGTTTCGTTTTTTGTAAACTTATATTTATATGATTATTATTCCAAGAAAGTTAAAGAACATGAAATGGAAAAATACTTTTTGGGTGCAGTTTTGGATTCTGTGCGGTCTGTAACTGTTATCGTTAACAATAAAAGAGAGATTATGTTTTGTAATCAGGTTTTTAATGAGTTGGTAGGTAAAAATAGAGTTAATGGTGATAACTTTGTTGACTTTATTCATCCTGAAAATCAAGAAGAAGTAAGAGATATTTTAAATTCTTGGATTGTTAACCGTATACATGGTAAAAGGATGGACTTGGGGGATTCGTTTGAAGCTAAAATGTTTAATGGGGAGCATTATTTGTGGAGGAGCAATCGCACGGTATTATCTTTTGGTGATGGGAAAGACTATGTTAATTATACAGTGTTGCATGGTATAGATATTTCTGATCAGAAGATGCACGAAGAGTCGTTAAAAGAGAAATCTTTTAATGATACACTGACTTGTACATATAACCGTAATTATATGACCGAACTGTTGAAAAACCCAACTCGTAATTTGTTTCCTGCAATTATTATAGTGGCGGATGTAGATGGGTTGAAATATGTAAATGATAACTATGGGCATGATGCTGGAGATAACTTGATTCAAGCTAGCGCAGATATATTAAAGAACACGGTTCGCGATGATGACATAGTTATTCGTTATGGTGGAGATGAGTTTGTTTTAATACTGCCAACTGCAAATAAGGAAACCATGGAAAAGATAGAAAAGAAAATGCAAAAGGCAATAGATAGATATAATGAGGATAACCCACCAGTTCCGCTAAAGATATCTTTTGGCACAGAGTTCTGTCCTAATAAAGATAAATTTGAGAAAGTGTTTGCGATAGCTGATCAGAAAATGTACGAAAGAAAGATAGCAAGTAAAACTGTAAAGCAAGAAGATAAGCCTGTTGAGCAAAAACAGCAATCTTTATTTTAACGAGGTTGCAGGAATCCTCCAGTTTACATATAAAACCAGGAGGGTTCTTGCAAGTTTATTAGATGAAAGGAGTTGAGTGAAATGTTGCGATTTTTTAAGTCAAAAGAAGAGGGAGAAGAACTGCAAGAGGAAGGTGGGGAACACAAAGAAGAGAATCATTCCGTAAATGTTGAGGACGAGGTGGCTGTTTGTGAGGGTATGATTGGAGATGAAGAGTTGCGTAGCTATTTACACAAATTGATTTTAGGGGTAAAGAAGCCTGTGGCTGAGCTTCGTGATATCTTGCGGGAAGAGTTAAACAAGCAAAATGTTGATTTAGGCGCTGAGCAGCAAGAAGAATTAGTGGAAGCAGTAATACATGGGTGTTTAGGTTTCGGGCCTATTCAAATGTTTATGGATGATCCCACTGTTTCAGAGATTATGATAAATGGCCCTAATCAAGTATATGTTGAACGGAACGGTAAAACATGCCTGTCAAATATAACTTTTCAAGATGAATTACAATTAAAGTCTATTGTTGAAAGAATGACAGCATTATCAGGGAAACAGGTGACAGAATCTCAACCCATGACAGATCTAAGGCTTGCTGATGGTTCAAGGGTGAATATAGTAGGTCACCCCGTTGCCATGGATGGCCCGTTAGTAACAATTAGGAAGTTTAATCTGAAAGAAATTTCTATGGAAGACTTATTAGGGTTTGGCACTTTAAATGAGGAAATGGCAAATTTATTAGATGATGCTATAAGTGCTCGCTTGAATATAATAGTTTCTGGAGGAACAAGCTCGGGGAAAACATCTACCTTGAATATGTTATCAACGTACATCCCCTCTGATGAAAGAATAGTAATTGTAGAAGATACCTCAGAATTACAGATGCAACAACCTCATGTGGTGTATATATCTAGTCGTCCTGCAGGATTAAGAAGGGATTTGAGTGATGTAACTATAAGAGATTTAGTTCGCAATGCTTTGCGTATGCGCCCTGATAGATTGATTGTGGGTGAGGTAAGGGGCGGAGAAGCAATAGATATGCTTCAAGCTATGAATACGGGGCATGATGGTTCTTTAACTACCGGACATGCTAACTCACCAAGAGATATGTTTTCACGTCTTGAAACCATGGTGCTTATGTCGGGTATTGATTTGCCAACCAGGGCTATACGGGAACAAATAAGTTCGGCTGTAGATTTAATTGTTCATCAATCCCGATTCCAAGATGGTAGCAGAAAGATTACCCATATTTCAGAGGTGCATGGATTGGAGGGAGATGTTTTAGTGTTGCAAGATTTATATAAATTTGAGCAAACTGAGATAGATGAGAATGGAAAGGTTATAGGCGAATTCAGAAGCACCAGAAACCCGGCAAATTTCAGGAGAGATGCTCAATCACCCCGTAAGAAATTTAATTAATTTTTTAACTAAATCGCCAAGAATTCTCCCGCCTCTAAGCATAGCGAAGGCGGGA
>CAZBGG010000054.1:0-7387 GCA_964491305.1 uncultured Methanosarcinales archaeon | reverse complement strand
TTCCATATCCTCTCCAAAAATGTGTTCCACATCATCATCCTTCTCCCAACTCATTTCTCCTGCAAGCTGTGCAGCATCATCCCTACCAACCGCAAGACCTTGATTTCTCAAAGTTGTGGCCAACTGATTGACTTTCTTTAGTTTTTCAATGTCCATTATTACCCTCTAGTATATTTTATACTATATTAATATACTACTAATATATAAAATTTTTGTTTTCCTCCGGAGCAGCTCCTGGAAGTCATAAGAACTTCGGGCCATCGTTGAATCAATAATTTGTATGTTATACCAAAAGTTTTACCCGTATATCTGTTCAAGATTTTTATATGCTTCTCTTAAAACAATTTTATAGACCAAATAAACTGGAATGCCAAATATCATACCCATTATACCAAAAAGTTGAGCTCCTGCAAGTATTATAACAATTCCTAAGAGAGGTTGAACACTCACCTTTCTAGTAATCATAAAAGGTATAAGATAAAAATTGTCAACTAACTGTGCTATAATTATCGTAATCAATACATAAAAAGCTACAAGGGGTTGATCGATAAACGCGATTAAAAGAGGCGGTAACGCACCAATAATCGGGCCAAGATAGGGTATTATATTTAGTATCCCAACCAATATACCTAAAAAAAGCCAGCCATTTAACCCTGCAACATAGAAGCCAAAACAACATATTGAAGCTACCGCGACGCTTTCAATCGCTTTTGCAGCAAAAAAACTGTGTAGCTGCTTACCAACGTCCCTCAAAACGGTTGAAAAACTCTCTCTGAATTCTCCAGGAATCAAGTTGCAGACATCCTTTTTAATCTTTTCTCTTTTTCTAAAGTACATATACACCATCAGAGGTATAATCAAGATACTATTGAAAAGGAGGGCAGAAATGTTAGAAATAATATAAGTGGAATAATAGATAAGGTAGGACACAAAAGAGTCCTCCATTCCCCTTATGAATTCATCATCAATAAGTCTATCCCTAAAAAATTCGGGTAAAAAAGGCCCAATTTGTTCCTGGTAAAAAATAGTGAATGTACCATCCCTTTGTTTTTCAACCACTTTTTCGAAGATATCACCAAAGTCTGAAATCGAGCCTCCTATTGCAAAAAGTACGATAAAAGTCCAAAAAAAGAAAAGAAAATAACCCAAAATCTTTGCATTATATCCTCTCAATCCATATTTCTTCATTCTTTTTTTGTAGTCAGTAATTAATCTTTCCGCAAGAAGAATTATGCCCCCTCCTAAGATAAAAGTTATGAAAAGTGTCCGAAAATAAAATAACACTATGAATATCAGAGTAACAACTAGAAAAATCCCCAGCATAATCTTCCATAAATCTTTATTTGTGCTTAATCCCATCTTTGAAACATATTCTAAAAATATTGGTTATCACAACCACAACAATGTAACCTATAAATGATTCATAAATTAAGGGCTTCCAGGCATCACCCATCCCCATAAGCGCGTAAGACAAAAAGTTCGTAGGCACTACTAAAAGAGCTATCACAGGAGAGGGTATTTTATCTGCAAAATATCCGGCGATAAAGCCAACTATACCATACGGCAGGGCCATCATTATTTGCATGGAATCATTCGTAAGAACATAATTTAATACTGGAGCAGCCAGGCCAGTCACCAGGCCAGTTCTTCTGCTTATCAAAAGCCCAGCTAAAATGGGTACGACAACAGTTACCTCAAGACTCAACTCAGGTCTAAAGGGATTTTCACTCACTCCCCTCGCGTTGGCCAGCATTACATAAATTATAATCAGGATAATACTTGCAATGACCTCCTTTAGATATTTCCTTCTCATCCAGGACTCTCTTGCTTATGATATTTATAAAATTTTCTCTACTCAACAGATTAAGACCATGGTTTTAAACGCTGGATATATAATATTTTAAAATCTACTTTTGAGAATACTCAGCCTTCCAACTATAAACTAATAATACTCTTCAAATCCTAAAACAGGACAGATATAATCAAAAGATTCTCAAACACATAAGACTAAACCTTTATGGAATAAGCAATAAAAGCCAACCTCAAGGAGTTTTCAGAACAACCAATACAGGCACCCCTCAATTCACTGTAGAGAGCGGCAATTTACAAAGATTACAGGCGGCATCTCTACCTATTCTTATCAATCTTCTGCCTGTGGTAGTTACAGAGCCTGTAAAGCTTACCTGTTCTTGGGTTTTTATTCTTTACTTTTTCTCCACAAACTATGCATAGGCCTCTCTCTCTTCTTCTATGATATAGTTGTGAAACCCTTTCCGAGGTTGTCAGCTTGTACCTACTAACCTGTATCCTATACCCTTTATAAAGAAAAGACCCTATTGAATCCTTAGAGCCCTCCTTAAGGTCTTCGAACAACTTTTCGAGTGTTTTTTTTGTAATTTTTTTAGGTTCCATTAAACAAGCCAAAATGAAAAGACATTATTATATCTTTTGGTGCTCAGTTAAAAGTAATTCCTAAATCTTACCTCAGCACCCAAGTTTTTTGCCAAAAAAGCTGCTTTATCCTTATCAAGATCATAAAAAGAAATAAATGTTACAACAGTCCTGGTAGGACAATTCTTTATGAATTTTTTTACAGAATCAAAAGCATTCTCGTACTTTGGCCTATGAAGCAACTCATAATTTTCCTTTGATAGTGAATTCAATGAAACAGAGATAATATCAACCCCACCATCCTTCAATTCGCTAGCTATTTCTCTTCCATGAATAAGATCTCCATGTCCATTGGTTACAAGCCTCACCTTGGAATTAAAGCTCTTTTTTATGTACTTAGCCGTTTTCAAAAGCAATTGAAGTTCGAGAGTAGGTTCTCCCAACCCACAAAAAACAAACTCTTCAACGTCTTCATCAATTTTTATCAACCTAGCCTTGATTTCATCAAATGAAGGTTTATCAGATAAATAAAGGTTTACACCTAGTTTATCTTCAATTTTCTCCCTATCACAAAACACACAATCATTTGTACAACGGTACCTGTCAATGATATTTATGTAAATCCTCTTACTCTCATCAATCTTATAGATAATTGACATTGTCGTAGCATAAAGCCACAAATATAAAAATAGTTTGTTTTTATATGCCAACCCACCTCTCAAGCAAGACCTCACAACAGACTAAAGAAGGAGCCATTATATTTTATCAGTCTAAAATAAAGCTAAGCCTAAGCATTAAAAATACAAAATAATGGGAAAATAGTGTATTAGAAAAAGAAATCTAAACTCTTGGAAAAATTTAAAAATTTAATAATTTTCCATTATTGGATGGTAAACGAACAAACAACTGAACTGGCAAAAACTCCTCCCGAAAAGATAGGAGATTTATATAGTATGCTTGACGAGCTGATTTACAGCAACACTATATCAGTTGCAACCGGCGATGAGAAAATTACCGATGAAAGTGATTTTGGCGAAAAGCACCACATGGAATACAGATTTAGAGCTTGCAAGAGTGGACGGTCCCATGCACTAGATCCAATACACTTTGACACACTTCATAGGATACACGAATCAGGTGGAGAGATTGATTTGAGAATGATAGAAAACGCCCCAGATTACACAGTAGGACACTACATAAAAAAATCCATAGAAGGTTTACTTCCACTAGGTCTTGTAAGAAGGAATCAGCAAGACCCAGCGATAATAGAACTCTCTGACCTGGCAAATAAGATAAAATACTCCGCAGAACTGGTGAAATACAAATAGGGGGAGTGCAGACCCAATATATTTTTATCTGTTTACCACTCACATGTCACAAAATTTAAATAGAGGTTGTTACTACCTCTTAATAATAATTAAGGCAGGTGAGAAATTATGTATGCACACGAACAAAAAACAAAAGATTCATTCAACTTGGTTAAAGAACACATTTTAGCCTTGCAAAACCAAATATATGAACTACAACAGGAACAATGGGACTTAAAGAAAAGGCTCGTAAGCTTGGAAAGATGCCCTCCACAAAATATACTGGGTGCGTCTAATGGAACGAGAGTCCACATTGAATCATGCCCTTTTGCAAAAAATATCCAGCCAAAAAACAGGGTTTTTTTCAATACTAACGAAGAAGCATTTAACAAAGGGTATAAACCATGTGAATGCATGAAAAAAATTTAAATAACAAACATGAATTATTTCCCTTTTTATCCATTTTCCATAATACCATGTCTGTCAGTATTTATGCTTTCTTTCTCCAACAAGAAGTATGCCGACTAAACATAAAAAAAAGAACAAAACCAATGGCAAATTATATAATGGAGCTACAAGTGAAAATGGCCTGGCTAGAACCAGGATTGTAGAAGCATATATTGCTATCAAAAAAATCTGTCTAGTGGATATTTTTAGCTTTCTTGTCAAAAGTTTGCCGAAAAAACTCACAAGAGCCACCAGAATTAAAGCCATAAAGCCATTGTACAATGTATATAAAAAAGCTCCAAGAGGCAGCAAGAAATAGAAAGAAATTCTCATAAAATTCAATAAGCTTTCAGTAAGAACATCGGAATCTTTAAAATCTTTTGTTACAGGGTCACCCAGACACAGTGAGCTAATGATACATAACCAACTTTCCCTTTGCATACCATCCCTTGTTATCAGCAACTTTTCATCACTAAGATTTCCTTCCTCAGCAACTCTTAACCCTTTAAAGTTGATATCTTCAGTAATATTAAAACTGAATTCCACTTTCTCAACCTTTTCCATCTCACCACTGAGGTCCTGCCTAATTTCAGAGATTTTCAATCCAAAAATGATTAATGTAATTAAAAGACTAATACACAAGACAACGATAAAATAACCTAAGCCTTCCATAACCCTCTTCTCACTAAATCTCCTATAAGAATCCGGGTAAACCGATTGCACAAGAGTGCTTAAAAACCTTTTTATATAGTCAAACTTAGTTATTCTGGGCTCTTTTATCTCCTTTTTAGTGGACATAGGAACACCTGAATCAAAGATTTATTTATAATTTGCTATAATTATAATATCTTTTTCCTCGTCAATTAATTTTTTTACATCAAATTCTTCAAAGATAATTTCCTCAATGTCCCTCCTTTTTTGGGATTTCTTCAAAAAACTTAGAGCAAATTCCCCTTTACAAACTCTTTTCATCTCAAGAACTGCCTTTCTGATATCAGAAAAATTCTGCATTGCAGTAATTGATATAACCTTATCAAAGCAATCATCTTCAAAAGGGAGAGCTTCTGCAACTCCCTTAACTTTTTTGCCTTTTGCCATCTTAAGCAGTTCCTCAGAAGGATCTATCCTATACATATCACACCCAAAGTCAGCAAACCCTGGACCACAACCTACATCAAGAACTTTGTCATTTTCATTAAAAAGGATATTATCACGAATAACTGATATTTTTCTTCTTTGCTCTTCCCCATACAACTCTTCATAGCCTCGTGATATTGTGTTATAATATTCCATTTTAATCACTAAAAAACATACTAAAAATTATGCTGACAAGGAACTGAACACCACCATAAAAAATACATGGAGCCCGCTCTCAATTGACAAAAAATTTCAAATAAACACTACAATCATATTTTTCCAAGATATTTGCCGAGAATCTTCAAACCTTTAATTATTTTATCCTCGTCCAACGCATAACTTAGCCTAATCCTATCATTAGCCCCAAACCATTCTCCTCGATAAACTATAACATTGTGCTGGTTATAAAGCTCCCAGACAACCTTTTTTGTATCGGGGACCCTGGGAAAAATATAAAATGCACCGTCCGGCTTCCAAGCATCCAATCCCATCTCCAAAAGGGTATTATACATTAACTCCCTCCTTTTACGCCAGATTTTGAGTTGATCCTTAACAAAATCAGTATCCGAATTCATTGCACGGAGTGCCTTTTTTTGACCTAAAACATTTGTATTCATGGAAGTGTGGGTTTTTATGGTCTTTATATCATCTATTAAAGCTTCATCTGTGGACCAAAGATAACCTATCCTGTCACTACACATGGAATATGTTTTTGAGAAAGAGTTTATTGTCACAACTTTAGGGCCCTTTATTAGATAATTCTCCCTCTCGTAGATTATATCTTTGTACACTTCATCCGAGAGTATGTAAGTATTATGGAAATTGGAGAGCTTCTCAATTTCATAAAGAGTTTCCATTGCTTCGACCCTGCCTGTTGGATTTGATGGAGAGTTTATAAGCATTGCAACGCATCCACCTATTTTTTTCCTTACATCATCAATATCAAGTCTTCCCTCCACAAGATCAGTATAAACAGGTACCATACCTGCAAACTCTACTAAATGGGGATAAGAATAGTAATAAGGCCTAGGTACCAAGACCTTCTTACCCTTAAAGCTCAATGCTCTCAATGTAAGATCCAGGGCTTCAGAAGCACCATTTGTTATGATAAATGACCCAGCAGTTGACCCAGGATACAGCTTCGCAAGATCCTTCCTAAGCTCGTAAAGACCTTCTACACTACCATACTTAAAATCTTCACTGTCCTCCCTCACATCATAGATACAATTAGGAGGGGGGAGGTCCGGCTGACCCGAACCAAACGATATTACACCATCACCATTCTTTCCTATAAAAAAAGACGGCTTCAATTCCGGAATATTAGACATATAACAACACCTCTCTTAGATTAATTATCATTTAAAGCATTTTAAAATCAAAAAACAACCCTCTCTAATAGAACTAATACCCCGCCTTCGCAGTAGAGTTTCTGGGCTTGACTTCCATGGATGTTGTCGAGCATAACTTATTTTTAAAACTTTCGCATAATGATTTGCCTTGCTCTGTTATCACACTCACCAGCAATAATTGGCATAAATAGAATGAGAGTCCAATAAAAAACATATTTAGCATTTCAAAGACCTTTGTTTTGGACATTTTACATGCTCATTGCTAATCAGGCTTACAATCTTATAAATTAAATTTTTTTTATGAACTATCTAAAGCGTTTCTATTTTTTTCCGTCCTGATTTTTGTCATTATCATCCTCAGAAATTGCAACAGACCGGGTATTTTTATCTTCTTCCAAACTTCTTGCAGCCATTTTACGTAACCTGGTTATATTATCTTTCAATACGCTGTTGTCGCGCTCCGGAGAGAATTCAAAATTTGTAGTCTCTGAAGTATTCTTAAACATGGAATTGTAATTGAAATCAAGAGACTTAATTCCCATATCCTTCAGACTTCTATCCTTTTTAATAAATCCAAAATTAATTTTGTAAAACACAAAAGAAGTCAAAATAATAAAAATAATCAAATGAATTAAAACATTTTTAAAGCCCACAAAGCCAGGTTCTTCTTTAGGTTCATCTTCTTTGATATCTTTGGACTCGTTCCTCCCTACTCCATCACTTTCGTTGTGTCCATCTAAACCCAAAGCAACTGAC
>CAZBGG010000053.1:0-7389 GCA_964491305.1 uncultured Methanosarcinales archaeon | reverse complement strand
GTTACCAAAAAGAAGACCTATTTGAAGCAACCGAAGAAGAAAGGAAAAATGTCAAGGTATCTTTTTGATTTATTATTTAGTTTTATTTAATAATTGATAATAAAAAATAATAGGGTTAAACAAAAATGAGAATTTCTTTTAATGAAGTAAGGAGAAATAAGATAAATTCATTTATATTAATATCATTGTTCATAATACTAATAGGATTTATAGGAGGAGCAATAGGACTATATTTTGATAACATATATATTGGTTTAATTATAGCAATGGTTTTTTCAATAATTTACTCCCTCATCGCTTATAAACAGGGAGGAAACATGGTTCTTAAACTTACCGGAGCAAAACCGGTTACAAAAAGACAATATCCCCATCTATACCACACAATAGAAGGCCTTGCTTTAGCTGCCGGGATAAAAGCTCCTAAAGCCTATATTATTGAAGACGACGCAATGAACGCCTTTGCAACGGGTACGAACCCAGACAATGCAGCAATAACTGTAACAACTGGCCTTTTGAAAAAACTCAACAGACAGGAGCTTGAAGGAGTTGTAGCCCATGAGATGGCACATATTAAAAATTATGATATCAGATTTATGATACTTGCAACAGTACTTATAGGTATAGTTTCCCTCCTTAGCCATTTCATGCTGAGGATGTTTCTTTATGGAGGCTCAAGAAGGCTTCCAAAAGACGGACGCGTTGCAATCATACTAATAGCTGCTACTATAATTTTAGCAGTCCTGGCTCCAATATTTTCACAGATGATAAAACTTGCAATAAGCAGAAAAAGAGAATACATGGCTGATGCCACGGGAGCTATTCTCACCAGGTATCCTCCAGGCCTTGCTTCAGCATTAAGGAAAATAGGAAAGGACACTAAACAGTTAAAGGCCGCAAACAGCTCAAACGCCCATCTTTTTATTTACTCACCCTTCAAAAAGAAGAAAAATAAAAGAACTTTCAAAGGATTATTTTCAACCCATCCCCCTATTGAAGAGAGAGTTTCAAGGCTTGAGCAGATGTAATTAAATCTCGTGAAAGAATAAGGAACTAAAGCAATTCCCAGAAGGTTTCTTTTAAAAGAGATACTGTTCTTATAGTCAATCTATTGAATAAGGATTTAATTCCTGTCTATCACTTCAACCCTTTCTTTTTTCAAAAAGATGTCAACGATAGAACTTGGCAAACTAGCTATATCATCCTCTTCAAAAGGACCAAGCACATTCATATCCTTGTCGTAAAATTTTGGTACTGCATGCAAAAATCTAACCATCCGCTTCTTTTCACTTTTCTGCTCGCTTTCATCTCCACCTTTAGGTTTATTTTCCACATCATCCTTATTAGAATCAACAAGATCCAATTTTTCACTATCGGAAACCAGGGCAGCCTCTTCAACCTCACTCTCGGAGGCAATCATTTTTTTTAATAACGTACCCCTATAACGATCCAGAATATTAACCAATGCATTGTAAAAATCCTTCTCCTCATCGGTCAAATAAGCGACATCAGCAAGCTTAGCACCAGTTCTCGACTTTGTTAGAGCCATACTTATTATTTTTTTCTCTCTCCTTTGATATAAATCTGATACCAAACCAACCAGATTACTGAGCCTATTTTCGTCCTTCTTTAATTCAACCCCTTCAAATGAATTAACTTCTCTCTTTTTTTTGTTCAAAGACAACCTAAACTTGCTAATATAATCACTAACTTCATTCACAAAGTTCTTAGGGAGCTTTTGCGCTTCCTCTCTATTCTTCTCCCTCTTCAATATCTCATAAAGTGTCTCATAACTAATGACAATTTCTTGTTCTTCTTCGTCCATCAGGTATGGCAATTTAACTTCGTATTTAAATTTGTTGCAAATATTTATATAAACACTTTTTTTCATGTACATCATGGAAAGATATAGTTTTGAGGAATTAAAATTTACAGAGCGCAAAGAAAAGATAAGAATCTTTTTCCTTGGGAACTTCTACTTTGATATAGATAAAAATGAACTCCTGAAGGAGGGAGATTATAATATCGAAAATGGGGAGCTTTTATTCTCTGGAAAGCCAAGAAAACTAGAGCATTTAATAAATAACGGATTCAACAATTTAAAAAATTCATTTACAGATAGAAAAGCAGTCTATATACACCAAAACTCAGGCATCCCTCTCATAGGTACCAGCTACTTCGGCATCGTAGACAGAAATACCAACCTCATCGAAATAAGACCAAGCACAGGATGTAACCTTGACTGCATATACTGTAGTATAAATGAATCCGGGGGGAAAAAAGTTGATTATGTCCTAGAGGCAGAATATATAATTCAAGAAATTGAGAAACTAATTATATTCAAGCAAGAAAATAACATAGAAGTCCATATTAACCCTCAAGGGGAACCCCTCCTCTATAAACCACTTGCTGAGCTTGTTAGAGGGATTAAAAAAATTAAGCAGGTTAAAAGAATTTCGATAGATACTAATGGGACTGCACTGAACAAAAAAAAAGTTGATGAATTGATAGATTCAGGCATAACCCAATTTAATATTTCTATTGACAGCCTCAGCAAAACAAAAGCTGAAGAGATATCTAAAAAACCCTTTCCTGTTGAAAAAATCAAAGATATATGCAATTATATTTCTGCCAGAACCTACTTGATTCTTGCACCGATTTATTTGCCGGGTTTAAATGAAGATGACATAGAAGATATAGTATCATTTGCAAAAAAACTTAAGATAAGAGTAGGAATACAAAACTTCCTTAAATACAAACAAGGAAAAAATTCACCAAAAAGTATTTCCATGGAAGAATTCTACAAAAGGCTTAGGGAGCTTGAAAAAAAATATGATATAAAACTGGTTTACAACAGCGAGGATTTTAGGATACACAGCACAAAAAAACTACCCGCACCTTTCAAGAAAGATGAAGTAATAGACCTTGAAGTTGTATCACCTGGAAGAACCGAAAAAGAGGTTATTGGTAAAGCAAGAAATAGAGTAGTTGAAGTAAAAGACTACAAAGGTGGAAAAAGAATGAAAGGAAAAATTATAAGAAGCAAACACAACATTTTTAGGGCAACCCATGTTGGCTGATACTCTACCTCAGAAAAGGTATAGCTAAAGGGTATTCATAAACCTCCCCGTTATGGGCTTTCACTGAAGCTACTATCTGCATTACTAAAGCAAAAATATTTAGAAATATTATTGCAGGTATAGTTACCACTAATAGAACAATGGTAAATGACAGGACTACGGAAGCAAGAGTATACAACAAAACACTTAAAGTAAAGTTAAGAGCATTCTTAGCGTTTTGCTTTGCAAAAACTTTATTGTCCTCAGCAACCAAATAGATAATCAAAGGACCTAAAAACCCCGCAAAAATCGACAAAAGGTGGGCAAGCATCCCTAATACATTATCTTCATCCATTCCTTTGTTACCATTTTCCCTTTTTTTAACATTCTTATTCACTTTTTTGTTTTTTACATTTTTCTCATTTACCATTTACAACTCCCCTTTTTTTTAAATTTAGTACCTAATCTTTCTTTATATACTCCTCTTTAAACATTTTCAGGCTAAGGAAAAAATAAGACAAAAGTAATGGACCAACAATAAGACCCATAAGCCCAAAAAATGGTATACCAATAAAAACCCCTATCAATGTAATCAAAGGATGTATTTTTCCAACCCTGCTTTGTATGGCTGGCCTTATAAAGTTATCGACATTACTCAATATGAAACCGGAAACAAAAACACCTGCAGCCAAAAAGGGCTCTCCTTCAAATAATTTAATCAATCCTGCAGGTATCCAAAGCAAAGGTATCCCTACCACTGGAAGAAATGATAGAAAAAAACCGATTATGCCCCAGAACAACGCACCGGCCGCACCTGAAACGTTAAAGAGCAAAAATATTACCCCCAACAGGAAGCCCTGCATAAGAGCAATCGCACCAGTACTAATTATGACAGAATTTGTTATATTTGAAAATTCTTTCATTAATAGATTGCTATTCTTCTTGCTAAAAGGTATAATCTCAAACCCAAACCTTTTTATGTCATTGGCCCGGATAAGAAGATAGTAAAGAAGAAAATACATAACCAGCAGATTAAGTATGAAGAGAGTAACCTTGTTTAAAACAGTGAAAATTGACCCTCTTAGTACATTTGCTATTTGATAAATCTGGGATTTAACTTCTTTTTCAAGGTCAATTTCATCGATATACTGATCAAGAAACTCTATACTTTGCAAATCTTCAACAAACCTTTCCGCCCTAGGAGTTATATCCTGAACTTTTGTAACCAAAAAAGAAGACAATAGTATAATCGGAATAATTACAATCATTATTGTTAAGAAAATTGTGATAAGTGCACTTAACCTGGGAAGCCTCAGTTTAGAATTTATCCACCTAAAAACGGGAGAAAACAAAACATATAGAATCAAAGCACCAAAGAGGGCATTAATATATGGCCAAAATGCAAAGACTAAAAACAAGCCAAGAACAACTATCATACCTATTGCCAAACCATTCCTCAACCTGTCCATGTTTCATAGAAATATAAAATGTTATTTAAATTATTTCTCATTTGAAAAAACTCAATAGATATACTTTCAAGCCATCTGGACTTCACACCTCTTTAACAACCCCTAATCTTTTGAATTTCCTAAAAAAGAACAGCCATTCCAATTTCCCGTGTATGCTATTAAATTGAATTATATATTCTAACCTGAAAAAATGAAAACTAGAGCATTACTACTTTTGTGTGACAAAAATAAAAAGATTTAAATATGGATCTTTTTACCGCTCCCTTATGGGCATTGGAAGAAAAATATTTTGGACAAGTTTTATATGCATGAGCCTTATAGCAGGGTATAGCCAGAAAGATAGAATAGACAACAATCTTAGGCATATAACACAAAAAGCCCATTACGCATTAACGGACCAAATTGGCCCTAAACAAACCACTAAGGATATCGGCCTTCAACTGGAAGACATAGTACACGAAAACAGCTTTGGCTTGGATGAAAGATATAGGTTCTCAGAATGCAGGCTAAATCAATACGAAAGCTGGATAAATGACACTATAGATTATTCAAAAGAGAAAAAAACCACTGCCATAATCGTTGACAAGGCAGCCTATGAACTATACCTGTATAAATCAGGTGAACTTCTAGAAACATTTAATATAGAGCTTGGAAAAAATCCCTACGATGATAAAATCATTGAGGGCGATATGGCAACACCCGAGGGGATGTATTCTATAGTGTGGTTCAGGGATGAAGGAGAAACATCTTTTTACAAGTCACTATTAATTGATTATCCCAACAGCAGCAATGAAGAAACCCATAAAAAACTAAAAGGACAAGGGAAACTCCCTTTTGGCTCAACACCTGGAAGTCTTATTCACATACATGGCCATGGTTCGGGAAATAAAGGTTCGAAAAAAGGGAGAAACTGGACGCATGGATGCGTTGCTCTTAGCAACTATGATATGGATAAAATTGATAACTCTGGGGTTAGGGAAGGAACTCCAGTAACAATAGTTAGATATGGAAAACAAAAAAGTTACTGATGATAATAATAATAAGATTATCGCAGAAATATAAAATCGTAAATCTTTGAAAGCACAAATCATTCAATCTTTGGAAGAATAGCTTTTATTCCTTCCTTATTGTCCCTGTCATAATAATACCACTCCCCGTCTCTCTTATGATAAAAAGCGATTTCATAAGGCTGGGAAATTGTGGTTGACATCCCAGTAACACGCAATGCCTGATCGACAACCATCGAAAATTTTCCACTTCTTCCCGTATGCTCTATTGCATTATCTCTGGATATTGTAAACATCTCCTCCATGTAGCCTTCAGGGTCTTCGTCTCTGAGTCTTAGCATTTCAGGAGTTACTGCTGACGGTATATTCCTGTCAAATTTGGGAGCTATATTTGGATAGCCGGAAACCATCTCCACATCTTCGGGAAGATTATTTAAAAACGATTCTATCTTTGAGTTTCTATCCTCAATATATTGATTGTATTGCTCCGTATCAACCATCTGATAGTACAACTCACTTTCTTTGCGTATGGAACCATCAGGTATAGATTCGCATGCACTTGGAATTATATTTCTTGCAGGTGGCAAGTCCTTTATACAAAGCCTTTGCATTCCCCCTGTAGTCCCTGCCCCCCATATGTTGTCGCCTTCCGTAGCAAGGTCACTTCCATGATGATGGCCAGTAGGGATTACATAATCAAATACCTCATCAGAATAGTGCTCCACATCAGAGGGATGAATTACAGTAATCATAGAATCATGCTCGGAACTTGCAATATCCCTCAATACATCCAGGTTTTCACTTTCTACAGGAATAATCGCGATGCTTTTCTGTCTTGCTTCTACATCATCTGCTAAAGCATCACTAGGAGAAATTACCTGAGAAATAAATTTTGAGGCTCCATGAAACCCTGCAAATAACCCCTCCAGAGTTTCAGCACCAAAAGCAGTGCCCGTATCAATAATCTTGTCGGACTTTCCGTTACCCGTAAAATCCAACTCTACCCTGTCCCCTTCATTACTAAGGACTGTTGCTTCGGTAACTTCCCCTCCATCTCTCATAAAATTAATGTTATTACCAGGACCCAGATCTTTCACTAGCTCACCGGATAATTTTTCAACAATTGAGCGGGCAATCAAGTTACCACTGTTATCATCGCCTTCTCCGACAAAATTAATCAACTCATTTGGAGCGACGTATTCAATTTCATTAACCCCTGTCTTCAGATTTGTGCTAAGGTCCATGGCCATCTTCATGCCATACTCTCCATCCCCAAGTTCTAGATTGAAATCTTTTTGTTCTTCAACCCAAAAATATGGGTCCACCACTCCATTTTCAATGGCAGCCAGCTTCTTTAAGCTGGTTTCATAAAAATCCCTGTCTATATGATAATGTTCGTTTTTCGTTATTCTCATGTGCAAAGGAAGCCTTCCACTAACACCACCGCTAAAAAGATCCCTTATGTTCATATTTTTTTCATATGTTGCTATATGTCCTTCTTCCTCAGATTCAATGAAAACATCAACCTGGGAGTTCTCCTTTCTTGAAAATTTTGTACTCTTCCCTTTACCTTCATAAAAAAAATCAAACGACTCAATTCTTGCCTCACCCTCCGCATAAACGTCACCCTGTTTATAATTAACATAAGCATCTGATTTGCTGGCAATCAATACACCATCTCTACGAGCCATTCCCTTACCCGAAAGCTCGATAAAATCTTCATCATAATTTACAAAATTCCCTGAATCTGCTTCCCCATAAGGCCAGTTAACTTTAAGAGGATATCCTACAGATGCTATTTCTAAGTCCCCTTCGACAAATTTTGAATTTTTTCCTCTTGCGCTTTCTAGCGTATAC
>CAZBGG010000052.1:0-7405 GCA_964491305.1 uncultured Methanosarcinales archaeon | reverse complement strand
TTTCCTAATTAGGTCCACCTAGTCCATATATAATATAAAAACTTTTGTTTTCCGGTATTTGCTTTTAAACTAAAAGTTTTCTTGCCCTGTAAAAACACGGACCAGTCAGGGCAACTTGATTTTCAAACAAAAAATGAAAAAATTACAGGAAATGATAATTATTCTTAAGGCTTAGGAAAACCATTTGCCAAGGCCTTCTTGCCTTTCCTTGTCCTTGCCGAAAACTTCATCAACCCTTTGACTTAATAATTCAAGGCTTTGTTTAAGATAGGTGGAAACATTATATTTTTCTGAAAGCTTTATGCTTGGAGCAAGATACTTTATAACAGAGCCTTCAGAAATAGTAAAAATCAATTTACCTCCACAAGAGTTACATTTTCCAATCAAAGGAGGTCTCCTAAACTTTTCGTTACAGGAAACGCATCTGAACTGCTGCATTGAAAATTTTCTTAGGTTTCCCTTAGTGTCCTTTAAGAAATGCTTCTCTATAACAAACTTCGCAACCTCGCACTCGTCCACAGCCATTATCTTTTCTGCCAGTTCCATCTGGCCATTAAGCTTCTCCTCCATTGAAGGCAATTTTTTGTAAGATGAACAATTAGGGGCCTTATTTATATTAGTTATGTCGTGTGTGAAACCATAACCTTCATATTGGCCCTCTTCATTCAAATAGTCTTTAACTTGTGCTATTTTAACGTCCCACGGCATCTTAAACTCCTCGGCAGCCAAATATAGCTCAAGAGGATATTTCCAAACTATATCAAGACCATGGACCATGTCATCAACTTCCGTAGGTATAATCCTTGAACTCAGTACTAGAGGGGCATCCATTGTTTTTGCACCCCTTGAATTAGGAAGATATTGTCTTGAAAAGTTTAATAGTGCATCCATCAGCATTACAATAGCTGCTTCGTCACCATCACAATCCCTTCTAAACGCGGCGTGAAGAAGCGGATGAGCAATGAAACCTTGTGTATTAGTAAAGCCTATTATCCTTCCAACGGTTCCTGCAGAAATATGTGGTGCAAGACCAACAACAAAATGACCTATAATGTCTTTCTTTTTCTTGAAATTATAGAAAGGCTCTAAGCCATAAAGGCTCTGAAGAAGTTCATCAATAAAATTTCCAATCCTAAAAATGACAGAATCGCTTTGTTCCTCGAGTGCATCATCAGAAGCAGGAATGATAATATCGTGTGGTTTCAACTCCACTATTTGGTTTTTGTCCGTTAATTCCTTGCCATAACAATCCTTGTGGTAACCAAGCTTTTTAAGAGTTTCTATATCAGTTCCTATCTCGCTAGGCTTAAAATGAGTACATGCCAGTTCAGTCATGTCAAACCTGATTGTTCCATCTTTATTAACAAAAAGTTTGTGTTTTGCCCTAAGGATACCTTTTGCTAGGTGTTCTGGTAAATGGGCTTCGTTTGTAGTTCCCCTCACTCCTTTAACAAGTTCAGGAGATTCTCTCATACCCAATGTTTTCAATGCTGATTTGTAATAATGCTTGATATCTATATCTTGTAATTTGAACTTTTGGCATCTACCATGCTTACCGCAACTCTCTACCTCCATAGTCATCTCACACCTGGGGCAATAGTATTTTTGCTCAGTCTCTTTGTTGCAAGTTTCACAAAAAGCATACCCTGTATATTTATCACATGAAGAACAATATTTCAGAGAAAGGTCTGCTTTAACATTTCCTTTCTCAATAGCAGCCTGAAAACTTCTCAATCTCCCTCCTTCTTCTCCAACAGGAAAAAGACAATGAGGGCTTCCCGCCATCTTTCTTTGTTTTGCCTTCTCAGGCCTCCCCATCCTAGCACCAACAAAGGTACCTGCTTTGTCCTTTATTTTTATATCCAAAAAAGAATTAATGTTATCAAGAACGGTCTTGCTTTCGTCAATCTCCCTTTCCAAGTTGTAGGCCAAAGAAAACAAAAAAGCTGCCGCGTGATCTTTTTCCAATACAATAAACTCATTGTTAATTAATTTATGAGGTACCGCAAGTTTTTCGAGAATGTTTTTTTTAGAATCGTCTTTTGAAAAGATTACTTTTTTTATTGAAGAATCCTCATTATATTTTATGTTCCCTTTCTCCAACCAAAAAATCAGTTCTTTAAGTTCTTCTATACTAATTACTTTCCAAAAATAAGTATAATAAGGATGAAGAGGTAGCCCCAATTTTTTTGAGAGGGTAAATGCTTCAAAAAAAGAAATGTTCTGTTTATTAGGAAATTTTAGCAACCCATCAACCAACTCAAGGTCCATGCCTAAAAAATTTGAAATCTTTTCGGCTTCAACCCTTCCGAATAATTCCTGAGATTTAGCTTCCAATTCTCTAGCGAACCAATCCTCATTATAACCACAAGGCACCAAAGAATGACCGTTTTCGCTAAAATCACCATAATTAAACAAAATATCTCCCATATAAAGTATCTTTTCGACATCCTTCAACACTCTTTTCGCTTCCTCTGCATCTTTAATCTGCAATACACTCCCGTCAACCAACTTCACGGTAGGTGCAAGAATATTATCACAGGGGAGAACAGAAGAAGCCTTACCAGGCCTCTCAATCTTGATTTGTGTTCCCGTAACTATAAACTTTTTCACAAGCACCATTGTTGCAGGATGTATTGATGTTGATGAAAAACCAGACATCCTGCTCCTTCCATATCTTAACCTAAAACCACCCTCTCTCATGGGAAAAGAGAGAACAGGCCTACCAGCAACCAAATCCTTAATGAAAGTATAATTTGGAGAAATTTTAGGTTTATTTTCTTCTTCTTCATTACTTTCTTTTTTTGAGTATGCGTGGACCTTTTTTTTAATCTCTAGAAATTTTTCCAACCATCCCCATTCTAGTCCAAAATCAGGGCCCCACTTTTCAAGCCTTTTCCAGATTTTTGGTGCTTTTTGTGATATCCCTTCTGCAAGAACCAGACAAACACCTCCCCTTATTCTATTACTTCCAATCCTTTCAATATCTTTGTAATTAGAAACTTCAAATTTTTCTGTTGGGTCGCCACTTATTTCAATAGGTAGTTTTTTTATAAGAAACTCAAGCTCGTTGTCAGAAGGAAAATACTGTAAGTTGGTGACTCTTTCATGATAATCGGATATTTCTGTCTTAAGCCTTCCAACTTCTTCTTCTGTAGGGTCCCATGTACCATACCCCATTTTTTTCCTGACATAGTCTGTTAAAACCAAAGAAAAACTTGCGGCAGTACCGCCGGCACCCCTTATTGGTCCCGCATAACAGGGAGAAAAGTACTCTTTTCCATCCTTTCTTTTTTTAATTTTTAGCTCAACAAACCCCTCCAATGGAGCCGCTACAATCCCGCTTGTGTGATAAGCAAACCCCACCCTAATCCCTACTTCCATTGCTTCTTTAATATCATTAAATTTGCAGAAATTTTCATTGGCAACTTCTTCTGCTATTTTAAGAGCAACTCGCCAATCAAGAGGATTATATTCTTTTTCAAGTTCCATTATCCTTTCTGTCATCCCGCTTTTAACAAGCTGAGGAGCAACAGCAGAGATAAGACCCTCCACCCTTTCAGCCATGTTTTTGGCAAGTTTTATATCCACAATTCTCTCAGGCTCAAAACCCTTCTTCCTTGCATTATTAGCAATCTCATAACAGCTTTTTACCGATTCATCTATTTCATTAAAATAAGACTCCATTTCTTGGCTTGCTTCTTTTTTGTATGCGCCTTCCATGATTCAGAACCTCAAAATTTTTTTCTCCCTTGTTTTTAGGTTAACTATAGGAACTCTGGCGGGCTCGGGATGATGGCCCATTTTTTCTTGAAATTTTGTAACAGACTGCCAACAGCTACCACAAATAAGATCCACTCCTCTATACGATGAAATCGCGACTTTGTGTATATGTCCCGAAACAAAAAAATCTGGGACCTCCTTTATCACAAGGCAATCACTTTCCATGTCCGGAACATAAAGTGTAGATTTATGGCTTGGTGCCAAATGTCTTCTTTGAAGAAGAAATTTCATAATAAGCTCGGCACGATCGTATCCGCCATTATTTCTTATGCTATCAACATTTGCTACGAAATAATCAAAGCTATACCCATGATACATCAAAACATCAAACCCTGGAAAATCACTTGTTGAGCCAATGTTTAAATAAGAAGGATTACTAACCATTCTTACGTTGGGCAAATCTGTAAGAGGTTTTGTAAAGTCTTTAAAAATGGGTGGTTGAGGTTCTGAAAGCCTGGTGGCATCGTGGTTTCCCGGACAGACAATAATTTGTATGTGTTTAGGAATTCTAGAAAGAAGCTCGGCGCATTTTTTATACTGATCATAAATATCCAAAATATCAAGCTCCTCTTCTTGGCCAGGGTATATGCCCACCCCATCAACCAAGTCTCCGGCAATAAAAACATATTTTATCTTATCAACTATATCCTTGTTTTTTTCCATATTTACATTTCCATTAATCCAATCTAAGAAAATATCAAACTTGTCCGCTAAAAAATTATTACTTCCAACATGGATATCAGAAAGGAAGACAGCATAACTTTCTTCAGGGGATTTTTTTATCTCTCTATTCAATGGAATATCTGGAAACACAATTCCGTTGGAAAATACTATATTCCCTGCCCCCACACCGTTTATACCCACCACTTCATCATTTACAATATCCTTTCCGATTTCATAAAGCTCTGGATTGTTTTTACTAACCAAAACATTTATTGTTCCGGTAGGGTCCTCTATCTTAAGCATTATGTTTTCATTTGGTGTGGTGGTCTTCTCAACAACCAAACCAATCAAAGAAACGTTTTCTCTCTCCCTCTTACTCTTGACCCTGCTTATTGAGGTAAGACTATTCAACTCTTGTCTTACCCTCAAGATACTTTCTATCTCTTTAAAGCGATTATTAAAATAAACTATAAAATTATTTATTGATTTTTTCAGAATTTCCTTTTCATAACTGAATTTTATCTTTACAGATTCATCCTCTGTATCTTTAATTAAAGAATTCTTTTTGGCAAAATTTATAAGAGCATCATAAGGTTTCCTATTACCTTTCTTTTCTAAAAAAACCCTCAACCTCTCGAATTCCTTCCAATTAACATCGGTAATCTCTGAGCCCAACAACTTCAAAACATCGTCGTTTAAGACAGATAATTCTTTGCCATTTAAACCATAAAATTTAAAATTTATATCTTCCACAACAGGTTTATCATCAAAAAAACTAGGGCTGACTAAAAAACCGTGGTTCATGCAATTGCTGACTATTCTTTTCTTTTCTGGCAAATCCATTTTCAACAGAGATCAAGGCCTTTTTCAAGCATTTTCTTTACTTTGCTTATAGCGTTTGATGGAATCGAAACAGAAATCTCTCTTGACCTTCCAAATCTTCCCTTCGAAATTACATCTGAATTTATTACCCCAAACATATCCAACTCTGATAGAATATCTGAAAGTCTCCTTTGGGTAAGCGGCCTCAACTTAACCTTTTCACATATATCCTTATAAACATTGTATACTTCACCTGTCGAAACAGATTCTTTGCGTTTTTCTGCCAACTGTATAATCGAATACAGTGTTGCGTGATGTTGCTTGGGCTGTGTTTTTATTATCTCAGCGATCCTGTCCTTCTCAATCTTTTGCTCGGCCTTATCAAGATAATCAATAGTTATTTCTTTTTCATTATCTCTTTCACACAACTCCCCGGCCACCCTCAAAAGCTCCAGGGCCCTCCTTGCGTCGCCATGTTCCCTCGCTGCATAGGCAGAACATTTCTCAATAACCCCTGTTTGTATAACGCCTTTCTTAAACGCAATCTTTGTTCTTTTTCTTAGTATGTCCTGTAACTGTATAGCATTATACGTAGGAAAGACGATTTCCTCTTCACTTAAGCTGGATTTAACTCTAGGCTCCATATTATCAACAAATACAAGATCGTTGCTTACCCCAATAAAAGTAATTTGTCCTTTTTTCAGTTCAGAATTCATCCTGGTTAAATTATATATAATCCCATCCCCTGCTTTTTTAACTAATTGATCTATCTCATCCAATAAAAGAATCACCAGTTGTTCCTCTTTTTCCAAGAGCCTATAAAATATTTTATAAACCTCATCTGTAGGTAACCCAGTTGCAGGAATCTCAATACCAAACTCATTTATTATTTGAGCGATTAACCTATATTCAGTATCAGCAACCCTTTTTAACTTACAGTTAAGATATATTGCTTTCAAAGGTATACCCCTTTCTTTTGCAACCTCCAACATCTTTTCTGTTGTGTGTTTTGCACATAATGTTTTCCCGGTTCCGGTTTTCCCATATAGAAAAATATTTGAAGGAGGCTCAAGTCTAAGACATGGTGCCAAAATATTAGCAAGATAATTAATCTCTTCATCCCTATGAGAAATGGTACCAGGCATATAATTTGGATTCAAAGCCTTTTTTTCCTTAAATATAGACTCTTTCTCCAAAAAACTTTCAAAAAAATGGCTTAATTCCTTTTTACCCATAAAGTTCCAGATGAAGAGAAGGTATTTAAATATTGTTGTAATACAAAACTGCAAGACCCCTTTGTTTCCACTGGAAAGAGGAATAATTTATGTCAGCTTTCACAAAACAGAACAATTATCTGTTATAAAGACAAGAAAATTTCTTCGTTTATTAGTTGCAAGCCCTTCCCCAACCTCTAAACTTAAGATTTATCTTAAGCTACGAACGCCAGCGAGTGTGGTTAAAATAAATTTTGTATTGTCTAAAATTCATCCTAAGGTACGAGTGATAGCAAGTATGCTTAAAATTTATTTTAAGCTACGAATGTAAATGAGTATGCCTAGGATTCATCCTAATCTACGAACGCCAGCGAGTGTGCTTAAGATTTATCTTAAACTACGAGTGACAACGAGTGTGGTTAAAATTTATTTTAACCTACGAACGATAGTGAGTGTGGGGCAGGATAAAACCCAGAGTACAGCTCTGGATGTTCCAAAAAAACAAAGGTTTTTGTTATTAGAACTCTTCCAAATCTGCTTATTCCTCTGGAATAAGCAGACAGCGAGAGAGATTTACTCTCTCTGAGGTTTAAACAAGTTTAAACCGTCCGAAGAAATTTGAAAACCTTTAGAGTTTTCAAAATTCGTTAAAAGGAAAGCTTTTAACGAAATATTTCTCTGTAAGAGAAATGCAACAAGAAAAAAAGTTTTCGATATTGACCCCCTATACTAAAGTAGGTTTCCGATAGACTCCCTGCAAGATTTTTAAAAAAAAGTAATTAATCATCAAAAAAAATAACAGTAGTTATTAATTATAAATTATTAAGTAGGAATCTTGGAAAAATGTATTATGTAGAGTAAAGAATAATGAATTCCCAGAAAAAATATATATTTAATTAAAAATTTAAGTAATCATCAAAAAT
>CAZBGG010000051.1:0-7514 GCA_964491305.1 uncultured Methanosarcinales archaeon | reverse complement strand
AAAAAGCATATTTCAGTTTGAAAACAACGATCTGGATTTTGGAATTTATAGAATCCTTAACATAAAGAGAAAGGAAATCGCTGAATTTATTGACAAAGAATTGTTTGATATTGTCAAGGAAAAAATTAAGACCGTAGAAGATAATTCTGAACTCAAAAAGGAACTTGAGTCACTCAAAGGAGATATTGAAAAAAACTTTGGATGTAATATTGAAGAAGCCAAGGAAAAATACTCTGAGACACCAAAACTAAAAGACTATCTTGAGAAGGAAAAGGAACTGCAAACATCAGAGGATGAAAATACAATTGAGGAGGAAATCTATGACCATATCATTAACTTTTTCTCAAGGTATTATGATAAAGGGGATTTTATATCCAAGAGAAGGTATTCCAAGGATAATAAGTATGCAATTCCCTACAATGGCGAAGAGGTTTACTTATACTGGGCTAACAACGACTAATATTACATCAAAACTGGAGAAAATTTCAATCACTATGCTTTCCAAGCTGGTGAGATTAAGGTAGATTTTGAAGTTGTGTCTGATGAAGTTGAAGTAGAGCAAGGCAATATCAAGGACACCGAGAAAAGATTCTTCGTGTTTAAGGAAGCCAATTATGAAGATGGTAAAAAGCATCTGGTAGTAAAATTTGCTTACAGAGGTCTCACTGAAGAAGAAGAAAATAAGATTATCGAACTGACTAATTATAAAAAAATCGGTAAAGATCAAGTCAATGAATATAATCTGAAGCAAATAAATGAAGCAATCAGTATTTATGGTTTGCAGGACTTACAAAAAAGCCATATGAAAATGGACGGCGAAAAGTCCGATAAATCTGAATTGGCTTGGCATCTAAATAAGTATACAACAAAAAACACTTCTGACTATTTTATACACAAGGACCTAAAGAAGTTTCTTACCCAGGAGTTGGATTTCTATATCAAAAATGAAATGCTGCATATTGATGATATTGATTCAAAGGATGACTTTAATCTGAATCTGAAGAAAATAAAGGCTTTCAAAGAGATTTGCTTGAAGATTATTGAGTTTTTGGCACAAATAGAGAATTTTCAGAAGAAGCTGTGGGAGAAGAAGAAGTTTGTTGTATCCACGGATTACTGTATAACTCTGGATTACATTGATGAGAAGTATTATCCTGAAATCTTACAAAATGAAGCTCAACTTGAGGCATGGAAGAGTTTGTTTTCCTTTGATGTGGAAGAAGAAGTTAAGCAGATTAATGGGAAATTAACTGGCGCAGGCAAAGACAAAGAAGAACAAAAGCTGCAGTTACTAAGAGACAATCCCACCCTTACGATTGACACAAAATTTTTTGATATTGATTTCAAGTATAAGATACTCAGTGAAATTGACGACCTTGATGATAAAACAACAGGTATCTTGATTAACTCTGAAAACTTCCAGGCCTTGAATTTGTTGCAAAATAAATACCAAGGCAGGGTTAAATGCTGCTACATTGACCCGCCTTATAATACAGAGAAGGATGAATTTTTATATAAAGATCGGTTTAAGCATAGTTCATGGCTAAGTTTTATTTATGACCGCCTAAATCTAAGTTTGAAATTTATAACTGAAGATGGAGCCTTTTTATATCAATTGATGAGAATGAGTTTCACAGGTTAAGAGCATTAGTGGATTCTTATGATTATTTAGGAACGATTATTCTGAAAACTGCTACTGATAATAATCCTCGTCAAATAAGTATAGAACATGAATACGTGCTTACTTTTGCAAAAAATAAGGATGCCCAAGTTAGATGGGTGGGGGAAAGCGAAGCTGCCAAGAAAATTAAAGAAAAATATGATGAATTAAGAAAGAAACATGGACAAAATAATGAAAAGATACAAACTGAACTTAGAAAGTGGATAAAGACAAACCAAAATGAATTGCCTAATGTTACACATTATGATAATGTAGATGAAAAAGGTGTTTTTCATGATGCAGATGTGGCCAATACAAAATTTGGTGGGTATAAATACAGTATAAAACATCCTATTACAGGTAAAACATGCAAGATTCCTGAGAAAGGTTTCAGATTCCCTGAAGAAACTATGAAAAAATTAATAGAGGAAAAAGAAATACTGTTTGGTGTAGATGAAAATACATTAGTAAAGCCAAAAAAAAGATTAGATAATGTTAAAGATGTTTTAAGAAGCGTTATATATGAGGATGGAAGAGCATCCACAAAAAGATTAGATTCTATGTTTTCGAGAGACATATTTGCGAATCCAAAATCTGATACTGTGTTAAAAAGAATATTTAGTTTTGTAACCAAACATGAAGAATTTATTTTGGATTTCTTCGCCGGATCAGGCACAACAGGGCATGCCACTTTGAAGCTAAATAAAGAAGATGAAGGTAATAGAAAGTTCATCCTCGTTGAAATGGGACAATATTTTGATACTGTTCTTAAGCCACGAATACAAAAAGTGATTTTCTCAGACAATTGGAAAAATGGCGAACCACAGGATAATAATGGTTTTAAAAAGCAAATAATAAAATACCAATCATTAGAGCAATATGAGGATTCGCTCAATAATTTAAAATTTGAACAACCAAATACATTGGCCAGGGAATCCAAGGATTATAAAGTAAAGTATATGTTGCATTTTGAGGCTAAGAAAAGCAATGTATTCTTGAATCTTGATGAATTGGATAATCCATTTGAATACAAGCTCAGTTTACAGGAGAACAACGGTATTAAGGAAAGAAACATAGATTTAGTTGAAACCTTTAACTATATTGCAGGTATTGATGTCAAGTCTGTAAGTCTATTACAAGATGAAAACATTCGGTATGTAGTTGTCAGAGGTTATAGAGGAGATAATGAAGTAGTTGTCATATGGAGAAACAAACCAAAAGGATTTGATCCAGAAAAAGATAAAGAATACATTGAAAAGAATATTTTAACGGAGGAGTATGACGAGATTTTTGTAAATGGAAACTCGCTGGTTGCGAAGGCAAAATCAATCGATGAGATTTTCAAAACAAAAATGATTGAGGAATAAAATGCTGAATAAGAGTATTCAGGGAGTTATATATGCTTTGCCTAAGTATATGATTGATAGAATCTTTGATGAGGGTAGAGATGTTTATGTTAAATACTTATCCAAGGAACCATCCAAAAAATCAAAAATTAAATTATATAAAGGTATGAAGCTATATTTTTATGCTTCCCAGCATAATAAAAGTATCTTGGGGGAAGCTACAATTAATGATATATTATTTTTGAATAAAAATGAGTTGCGTAGAAACTTAATGAACAGATTAATACTAGATACAAATGAATTAACAGATTATTGTTCCGGAAGAGAAGAGAAAAAAATGTTAGCATTGATAATTAAGAATCTTAAGAAGTATAACAAACCTATATGCCTAAAACAACCAGTCAATATGGGTGGATTATATATTACCGATTACAATAAAGAGGCCTTAGGTTTTAAAGATGAGTAAGAAACTCCAAAACTACCTTGTATTGAACAAATACCTGTGCTCATTCTTTGGATTTAAGGAGATGGAAGACTTTAGAAAGCAGCTCAAGAATGTAGCGGAAGGAGTAAACCAAAACAAAAAGTTTTATTTTACTGAAGCCTTGCAAACCCTTAACATTAGTGAAGAGTTTAGGCAGAAGCTTAACCAATACGACGAAAACATTCAAGAATACTTGACAAAAATTAATCAAAAAAGGGATCCTCCCATTGTGTTAAAATACTTCCAGTATGTTGCCATTTTGTTCACAGAAATTTATCTTGATAAATATTTCAATGAGTTTGACTCTTTCTATGCGGACCTTACTAAGTTTGTTTTGGACTTAAACACAAAAGAAAAAAAGACAGGGATTTACACTTATCCATATCCAAATAAGACAATGATGCGAAAGCTGGCATTCTGGAGTGCAACTGGCTCTGGAAAGACTTTGATTATGCACATTAACTTTTTGCAGTTCCTTAAATACAACACAATGGATTATGATAATATCCTCTTGATTACGCCTAACGAAGGATTATCTCAACAACATCTTCAAGAACTAAAAGAAAGTAATTTAGATAGCAAGAGATTTGAAGCTCAAAAGACTCTTGAAGACTGGTCTATGAATCATCCAGTTAAGGTTATTGAGATAACTAAAATCAAAGATGAGGTGAACTCACAAGACGGTGTTACAATACCTGTAGAAGCCTTTGGGTCAAAAAATATTGTCCTTGTGGATGAAGGTCAGAAAGGATATTCTACTGAGGCAAAAACATGGCAGAATATTAGGAGACAATTGGTTTCACAAGGAGGATTTACATTTGAATATAGCGCAACCTTTGGTGAAGTAACAGATAAGGATGAAACCTTTAATGACTATGCCTCGTCCATTATTTTCGATTATCGTTATAAGTATTTCTATGAAGATGGTTTTGGAAAAGACTATAATATTCTTAATCTAAAGAATAAAGAGGAATATGGAGACGAATATTTTACAGGTGCTATGTTATCTTTGTATGAGCAGAAGCTCTACTTTCAGGAGCATAAAAGGGAAATAAAACACTTTAACATAGAGAATCCATTGATGATTTTTGTGGGCTCAAGCGTCAGCGGAAAGAAAAATAATTCAGATGTTCTGCAGGTTGTCAAATTTCTGGCTAGGTTTGTTAATGAGAAAGAAAACTTTAGCACACTAATAAAAAATATACTCCAGGATAACTCTTCTTTGGTCAATAATAACGATGAACCCATATTTGCAAACAAATTTTCGTATTTAAGAGAGATTGTAAGGAAGGATAGCAGTAAGCTTGATCAGATGTATGATGACATGCTTAAGCTCCTTTTCCATGTCAAAACATCAAAAACTTTACAGTTTTTTGAATTACAAAATGCACAAGGCGAAATCGGGTTAAAATTTGACAATGACTATTTTGGGGTTATTAATATAGGGGACACAAATAACTTCCTAAAACTTGTAGAAGAAGAAGACGTGGATTACTTTCAAATAGGCCAGAAATCAAATTTTGAACCATCCTTATTTCATAAGATAGAAAAGAATAACTCACCTATTAATTTTTTAATAGGCTCCAAGAAGTTTATCGAAGGGTGGAACTCGCATAGAGTATCTGCCATGGGACTTCTTAATATTGGCAAAAAGGAGGGGTCTCAAATTATTCAATTGTTTGGTAGAGGAGTCCGGCTTAGGGGTTATGGCAATTACCTAAAAAGAAGCTATGCTCTGGAACACGAGGGTCTAATTCCATCTGAAGTTAATATTCCAAGTAAAATGACTCTACTGGAGACTCTGAATATTTTTGGATTAAATGCTAACTATATGGCTGTTTTTAAAGAAACACTTAGAGAGGAGGGGATTGAGGAGTATGAAAAGATCATACTTGAAATACAGCCAAATTTGCCCAGCACTTCGCTCTATGTCCCGCGGAGTAATCAAAGTAATGAAAGCTTTGCCAATTCTATACAGATTACTAATTTGAATCAAAATATTGCTTCTGTTAAGATAGATTTAAGCTCAAAGATAGATGTTCTTGAATCTAAAAAAGAATTAAAGCAGGTTGATTCTCAATCACCAGTAAAAGAGAACAAACTTGATGATGATATCCTTGAGATATTGGATTTTGATGAAATTTACCTGGAGTTGCTTAAATATAAAGACCTCAAGAAATACACTAATGTTTACTTTACAAAAGTAGATTTGAAGAACGTAATTGCCTCCAAAAACTATTCAATCCTATGCAAAAAGGCTATTTTGAGACTAAATGAAAATGATGAACTATACAAACTGGAGAAAATAAAAGAATATGTTATACAGCTATTAAAGTCACATGTAAATAAATTATTTAATCATGAAAAATACCAATGGTATCAGAAAAATCTGCAATATGAAACATTAAGCGAGGAGGATGGCTCCCTAATACCTAAGGAGTATGTATTTACTATTAACACTAATGCTCAAAGTTTGATTCAAAATATAAAGGACTTTACTAATCAGCTACGCTCTTTCATAAGAGTTAACTCTCAGGATGGAAGTGCTTTATATGAGAACAACACGCAATTTAAGTATAATTCCAATAATATTCTTGATTTCTTTGCTTATAACATACAATTATTTAAGCCCTTTATTTATAAAAATAGTAAAGAGAAGGAACTTGATTTTTTGAAAATATCACCAACTAATCTGGTTGAAAGTGAAAGGGATTTTATAAGGCAATTGAATGATTACTTAGACTTCAAAAAGGACGAACTTGAATATGATGAGATTTATCTACTAAGAAATCCTTCGAAAAAAGGCATTGGTTTTTTTCAAACCCAAAACTTCTATCCGGATTTTATTTTATGGATAATTAAAGGAAGCCAACAATCTATTACATTTATTGAGCCCCATGGCTTGCAAATGACAACCCCAAACGATGAAAAGTTGAGTCTCCCTAACGAAATAAAGAAGATTCAAAGAGATATGAATGACAAGTATAATTCTAATTTAATCTTAAATGCTTTCATTTTGTCTCCAACTAATTATAATGATTTGTCTTTTGGTATTGAAAAGGCAAAATTAGAGGATGCTAACATACTTTTTATGGAGGATGGCCAGGCTGTTATTGGCCAAATAGTTGACCAGGTTTTAGGAGAGATGGATTAACATAGCATATTCCTCTCTTTAAAACTATAGTATCTGCTTTTACTAATTATAACATGATCTGTTAGTGGAATCATTAACTCTTTGCCCAACGCAAAAATTTTTCTTGTTTCATCAATATCAGATTGACTGGGATAAACATCCCCGCTAGGATGGTTATGGGAAATAACTATTGAAGAAGCACTTTCAATAATGGCTGATTTAAATATCTCACGGGGATGAATTAATGTAGCATTCACTGTGCCCACGAAAATTACCTTGTCATTTATTATGCAAGACCTGGAATCCAGAAGGATTACAATGAAATTTTCTTGCTTTAAATCTCCAATTTTTGGCATGGCGTAGTTGAATATATCTTTAGCTTTCTTTAATGGTGTTTTTTTGCAAGAATTAATCTTGATCCTTTTACTAAATTCAATTATTGACTTAATTTGCAAGGCTTTGGCTGGTCCTACACCTGGGATTGATTGAAGTTCCCTGAGAGAGAGTTCCCCAAGACTCTCCGGAGTAAATTTAGCAAGTAGTCTGTTACTCATATCAATGGCATTTTCACTCCTAGTCCCTTTTTGTAGAATTATTGAAAGCAGTTCAGCCATGCTCAATGCCCCTGGACCATGAGAGACAAATCTTTCCCTTGGACGGTTCTCTAAGGCAATGTCTTTTATTTTCATAAAGTCATGTAATTTAGTTTTAATAATAATTTTCACTTGAGTTGATAGAAATAATTTTCATTTGGCAACTTTAAATTTTCAGTTATTTCGTAACTTTTCTTATAAATGATATGTATTTGTGAAATAATTTCAGATTTATCAAAATTGCAATTTGCTAACATATTGTAACATTCAAGTTCTCTTTGGCTTTCCTTAAGCAAAT
>CAZBGG010000050.1:0-7622 GCA_964491305.1 uncultured Methanosarcinales archaeon | reverse complement strand
TAATAACTAACAACTTAAGCAAAACTAACCTTAATACATTCATTACTGAGATAATCAACCACAAGTTGCAAAATGAGCTGAAAAAGCATTTGAAGGATGTATATCCTCTCAGGATATGCGAAATAAGGGCAATCGAGGTTATAGGAAAACCGGAGGAAAAGAAAAATGAATCCTGAAATAGATAGTGAGAAATGCAGTAACTGCGGTACATGTGTTGAGGTGTGCCCGGTGGATGTTTTTGAAGCTGGTGAAAAGACACCTACGGTTAAAAGGCCAGATGATTGCATAGGTTGCAGGGCCTGTGAAGCACAATGTCCAGAATCAGCTATAAGCATGAACGAATAAAAATTTAAATCCGTTTAGATTCTTTCTAAATTGTATGAAAATTATAGCCCAAGGAGCCGAAGCGATTATTCAAGAATCTGGGGAAAAAATTATCAAAAACAGGCTCCCAAAAAGATACAGGCACCCTGAAATAGATTATGAGTTAAGGAAAACACGCACGGCCAGAGAGGCAAAAATTCTTAAGAAGGCCGGTAAATACGTTCCAAATTTGCTTAGTGTCGATAAGGAAGAGATGTCTATTGAAATGGAGAAAATTAAGGGATTTAAGCTTTCTGAACATCTTGAAGAACTAGATTATAAACATATATGCGAAAACATAGGAAAACAAATAAAAGATATGCATTCCAAAAATATAATTCACGGTGACTTAACCACATCCAATATGATTTTTTCCAAGGAAAAGGTTTATTTTATAGATTTTGGGCTTTCTTTCACATCCACTAAAGAAGAGGACAAGGCGGTCGACCTTCATCTTTTAAAACAAGCTCTTAAGAGCAGGCATAATAAGATTTACAAGGAATGTTTTAAAGCAGTCGAAGAAAATTATGATGACAAGGACATACTAAAGCGTCTTAGAATTGTTGAAAAAAGAGGGAGACACAAAAACAAAACTCTTTGAATCCGGCAAAATTTATAAGTATAATACACATCCCCCCTCCCAATGCAAGATAACATAAAGGTTCTGCTGGAGATAGGCAAAAAAACAGGGCTCTTTAGACAAGCAAGAGTCACCACCACCAAAATCTCTGAGAAATTAGGAGTCTCCCAACAATCCATATCAAGAAAACTTAAAGTTCTTGAAGATGAAGGTTACATTTCAAGGGTAACAGGCAACAGAGGCCTGGAAATAAAATTAAGAGAAAAGGGGAGAAAGGAGTTAAAACAAGTTTACGAAAGCTTGACCCCTCTTTTTGAAAAGAAAGAGATAATAGGAAAGATAACTGATGGGCTTGGAGAAGGCAAATTTTACACGACCCTTCCCAATTATGTTGAACAATTTCGCAAGAAGCTTGGGTTCAAACCCCACCCCGGAACCCTAAATCTAAAAACCGATGAAGCATCTATCAAGGAGTTTCTTTCACAAAAGCATGTCATAAAAATAGATGGATACAAAACCCGAGAAAGAACATTTGGAAATATAAAAGCCTACAAAACAATGTTAAATGGAGAGAAGATTGCAGTAGTAATCCCTGAACGCTCAAGCCACCCTAACCATATCCTCGAAATAATAGCCCCTTTCCATATAAGGAGTAAATTCCACTTAGGAACAGGAGATAAGGTTAAAATCAAGTAAACCTCGATGAACATGAAGTCACAGATCTAAAATCCTGAGTATAGAAACATTTAAATACTTTCATAAGTTCATATCAATGCAATATTCATAGGGAGGGATAAAATGCTTAATATGAAAAGAATTACTGAATCTTACGATATGAAAGTCTTCACCGACTCGGGAGAATACTTTGGAGACATTGAGGAGTCCATACTTACCCACAATAAGATATTTGGGTGGAGAGTTAAATCAACCAAGAACTCATACCTTAATAGAATCCTTGGAAGTGCTAAGGGCGTAATAGTACCACACCAACTGGTTAAGAGCATAGGAGACATCATGATAATCTCAAAGCAGGCAGTACCTTCGTACAATCCTGATGAAGAATAATTTTTTTTCTCTATTTTTTTAACATTTCTATGGACGTAAAAACTTATAGATTCAAGCGAGAATACACTATTCCTTTTCCTGCAAATGCATAATAGCCGAGGCAAGATCGTGCCTATTTGCTTCCAAAGCTTCAATTGCAAGATTCCTATCCGCACCAGTCTGCTCCATAATTGTCTGGATGTCTTCCTCGCTAACTTCAGGCTCGGATGATAGCTCCCTTTCTTTGGCATCGCCAACAACCTGATAAGTCTCCTGACCCATCATATTTACTTTGGAAACCTGAACTGGTGAAATCAATATTTCTCTGTCCGGGCATCTGATAACAACCTCTGAAGCGTTTATCTCTTCCTGCTTCACACCCATACGCTTCATCGCCTGCTTCATCTGCTTCTGATTCATTCCTGGTATCATTTTATCCAAACGCGTGCAACATCAATTGGAATATTACCACCAAAATTATCATAACCACCAGGTGCTCCGGCTTAAACTCAATCTTTGACTTATAATCATCAAAAAACCTTGTAAGACCTGCCGTACTTGATGGCATGGATACTTTGTTGCTTCTTGCCATACCCCTCTGAAAATATGATTACTTTAAATATTTAACGGTTAACAATCAGAAGGAAATCAAAGAGGTTTAGCTGATAACTAAATACAAAGTCACAAACACTATAAGAAAAAAAACAGGAACCTCCCATAAGGGTTGGTTTGTGGGGGTGGTTAAGAAAGCATCCCGAGAGGCCCCTTATTTTTAATAATCTAATAATAATGGTATACCAACTACTATATAAATGTTACTATTTTGTATACTAGTTACCTTTTTATTTATTAAGTTAGTTTTATAAATTATCCTCCTATTCTGTCCCAGGGAAAGCATATGACCAAACTTACACCTGCAATGCAACAATACATGGACATAAAAAATAAGCACCCCGACTGTATATTGCTATTCAGAATGGGGGATTTTTATGAAATCTTTTTTGAAGATGCCAGAACAGCTTCCGAAGTTCTTGACATCACCCTCACTAAAAGAGGAAATTTTAATGGTGTTGATATACCTCTGGCAGGTATACCTTACCATTCTGTAGACCCGTATCTTGCAAAACTAATAAAAAAAGGATATAAAGTTGCTATTTGTGAACAACTTGAAGATCCTAAGCTAGCCAAGGGCGTTGTCAAGAGAGGTGTTACAAGAATAGTGACTCCTGGAACAATAATGGAAGACCGTCTCTTAGAAGGGTCCACAAACAATTATTTAGCATGCATAAAAAAAGAAGAGAATAGAGTAGGCATGGCAGTGATAGATATAAGCACCGGAGAATTTTTGGCCTATGAGTTCTCTCAAGACAAATTATGTGAAGAAGTCTCCAGATTTTCCCCCGCCGAAATAATATTATCTCCCTATATGAAAAACAAATGCCCCGAGATTGCTGAAAGCTACTTTATCACCGAGCAAGAAGAGAGACACTTTCTTTATGAACAAGCAAGAAAAATGCTAATTGAACATTTCGGAGTAGAAAATTTAGCAGGATTTGGTATAGAAAAGAACCCTTTACTTATCAAATGCTGTGGAGGATTGCTAAGTTATGTAAAACAGACTCAGAGAACATCAATGGACTTTATCAACAACATAAAGAGGTTTAACTACAAAAACTACATGCAGCTTGATACCTATACTAAAAAAAATCTTGAGCTGCTCCATAATATGGTCGATGGCAGCCTGGAAGGCTCATTATTATCTGTAATTGACAGAACTAAAACCCCCATGGGAAAACGCCTCATGAGAAGATGGATTACTCAACCTTTGTTAGACTCTACTGAAATAAACTTAAGGCTTTCCGGAGTAGAAGAGCTAAAAAGTAATCTTCTTAAGAGAGAAGAGCTCAAAGAAATCCTGAGGAGAGTACATGATATAGAGAGACTGATATCAAAAATATCATATGGGAACTCTAACGCAAGGGAGATAAACGCACTGAGAAGGTCTCTTGAATCCATCCCAAAATTAACCAGATGCCTTTCTATTTTCAAAAGCCCTTTGCTGGATAAAATAAAAGATATGGAAGGATTTGAGGACCTCACAAACTTCTTGAAAAAGTCATTAGCTGATGAGCCTCCTATTTCAGTAAGAGACGGAGGCTTTGTAAAAAAGGGCTTTAATCGGGAATTGGACGAGTTGAGGGACATTTCTACTAATAGCAAAAAGATTATACAGCAGATGGAGGCTAGAGAAAAAGAAAAGACTGGGATAAAGTCCCTGAAAATAAGATATAATAAAGTTTTTGGATACTTCATAGAAATTACAAAAACACAACTTTCACTTGTGCCCGAAAATTACAACAGGAAACAGACAATGGCAAATGCCGAGAGATTTATTACCGATGAACTAAAGGACCTGGAAACAAAGATTATATCAGCTGAGGAAAGAATAAAAGACCTTGAGTACGAAATATTTGAGAAAATAGTTGAAGAGATAAAAAAATACACAACCCGGATACAGAGAGCTTCGGAAAACATTGCAACACTTGATGTACTTTTATCCTTTGCTGATGTTAGTGCCGCTTTTTGCTACACTAAACCCATTGTTAACAACAAGTACGATTTCCATATTGAGAAAGGAAGGCATCCTGTCATAGAAAGAAATACCAATGAATTCATAGCTAATGATACCCATATGGACGAAGATAGGAGAACATTTATCATAACCGGACCAAATATGGCAGGAAAATCAACATACATGAGACAAAATGCTTTAATTATGATAATGGCACAAATGGGTTGCTTCGTACCTGCAGATAAAGCAAAAGTGGGGGTAGTAGACAGGGTTTTTACAAGAGTGGGTGCAAGTGATGACATCTCATCAGGTCAATCAACTTTCATGATGGAGATGACACAAACTGCCCTTATCCTTAACAATGCCACCAAAAAAAGCTTCATAATCCTTGATGAGATAGGAAGAGGCACGAGTACATTCGATGGTATGGCTCTGGCATGGAGTGTTGCTGAACATATCACAAAAGATCTTAAATGTAAGACCCTCTTTGCAACACATTATCACACATTGAATGATTTATCAAAGAAGCACAAAGAAGTTAAAAATCTTAACATAGCAGTTTTGGAAGAAGAAGAGCAAATAGTCTTCCTTCATAAAATTGAAGAGGGAGGGACAGACAAAAGTTATGGAATACATGTCGCAAAACTTGCGGGAGTTCCAAACAAAGTCATTGAAGAAGCTAAAAAAGTACAACTAAAACTTGAGAACCAGAATGGAAGGTTAAACAGACAAGTTGTGGAAAAAATTACCGAAACAAAAGATAAAAATAATAAGAAAGACAACACATTCAAAATTTCAGAACAGAAGACACTGGAGGTTAATTTTTAGAATTAAAACCCTCTTAAAGAGCAAGATTTTTTGGTATTAGAGCCCATTCAGATCCTTTGCGAGATTTTAAATGAAAATGAAACTCACTATACTAGGCCAAGGAACATATAATCCTGAGGTAGATGTTGCAACATCAGGTTACCTCTTAGAAACAAAATATAAGAAGTTAGTTTTTGATATGGGAAGGGGGGTCTTAAATAATATATATAAGAATGGGTACGACTACACAGAAATCGACTATGTCCTCATAACTCATATGCACCCAGACCATTGCAATGATCTTCTTTCCTATATACACCTTTTGCACAAGCCACCAGAAGAAGCCAGAAAAAGAAATCAACCAGTCATTTTGTTTGGCCCGATGGGTTCCAAGAAAAAAATCCAATATCTGATGAGAGCATGCAACCTGGACATAGACGAGAAAAAACTTCAGATAAGGGAAAAAGGTGAAGATCTGGATATAAAAATCGCGGATGGAATGGTTTTATCTGTATTTGAAACAACGCATTGCAAATCATTAAATTCAATATCCTTTAGAGTTGAGGAAGAGGGCCGAGTGTTTGCCTATTCAGGAGATACAACCGACACATCTGGATTGAGAAGAGCTGTCAATAAATCTGACTTGGCAGTGATGGAGGCTACACTACCCGACGATAAGCCCAATTACAATCATCTTTCAGGATATCAGGCAGGGATTATTGCTAATGAAGGAAAAGTAAAAAGACTTGTTTTAACCCACATTAAAAAATATAATAAAAATGCATTTTCAGAAGCAAAAAAAAATTTTCATGGAGAAGTAATAATTGCAAAAGATTTGATGGAAGTGGAGGTATAAATGAGCATCATCCAGCTTGACGAAGAAACAATAAACCAGATAGCCGCCGGAGAAGTTATAGAAAGGCCTTCATCAATAGTGAAAGAGTTAATTGAAAATTCAATAGATGCGGGAGCAAATAAGATTGACGTATCCATAGTAGATGGAGGAAAGAAAAAGATTATTGTTGAAGATAACGGAATAGGTATGGCCGGAAAGGACGCCGAAAAATCAATATTGAGGCATACCACAAGTAAAATAAAAAATTATAAAGACTTGTTTGATATTAGAACAATGGGATTCAGGGGGGAAGCATTGAGTAGCATAGCTTCTGTTAGTGAAATGAACATAATAACCAAAAAGTCTTCTTCAAATACTGGCTTCAGGCTAGACATATGCTCAGGGGAGATAACCAGCAAAAAGAATGTTGCCAGCAATAATGGAACTAAAATAATAATCAACGAGCTTTTCTTTAATGTCCCTGCCAGAAGGAAATTCCTTAAAAATAGAAGCTACGAACAAAAGTTGGTCACAGACATTTTGTCAAGATATGCCCTAATACACAACGATAAATCTTTCAGCCTTAGAAATGAAGATGGTATAATCATTGAAAAGCCAATAACAAAATCCATAAAAGAGAATATGGTGTCTATTTACGGCCTGGATGTTGCAAAAGAAAGCTTCCGGGTAGAATCATCCATTGTTAAGGGTTATGTCGCCAAGCCCACAATCAATAGGTCTACGAGAGATTATATTTCAGTGTACGTCAACGGAAGATTCGTTAAAAGCAAGCTTATAGAAGACGCAATAATGGATGCAATGAGAACCTTGATTTTCCATAACAGGTACCCCATAGCTGTTCTGGATATTTCAGTTGAGCCGAATAATATAGATGTTAATGTCCATCCATCAAAAAAAGTAATAAAATTTCACGATGAAACCGAAATCTACCAGGAGGTCTTTGATTCCATAAAAGAAGGAATAAAAACTTCTGATCTTTTCACAGTTTCCAAGTCTAAACCTTCAAATGAAACATTAGTTGATTCTCAAACATCAAAAAACAAAAAAAAACAGGAGAAAAAATACTTCAAGAGCTTAACTGATAATCAAAGATACCTACTAAATGAAGAAAAGGAAGAGGAACAATATAAACCAGATTTTAACATAATCGGACAAGTCCACAGGACATACATAGTGATTGAAACAGAAGAAGGATTCTCATTGATTGACCAACACGCTGCCGAGGAAAGAATTAATTATGAGAGATTGAAAAATAACCTTGAAAAGAATGATATCAAAAAACAGAGCCTTCTTAATGGGTTTGTGATTGAGTTAAATCCAAAAGAATTTGCCACAGTTATAGAAAACGGTAAGATGCTTTATGAGTTTGGGATATCATTTCAGGAATTTGGAAAAAATAG
>CAZBGG010000049.1:0-7732 GCA_964491305.1 uncultured Methanosarcinales archaeon | reverse complement strand
CAACAAAAATTTCTTCGTTCATTAGTTGCAAGCCTTTCCAAAACCTCTAAACTTAGGATTCATCCTAAGCTACGAGTGACAGCGAGTTTGGGTGAGGGTACAATCCAGAGGTTTTTTATTATTAGACCCCTTCCAAAATTAGAAATATCCTTAAAAATAACTGCAGTGATTACTTGAAGGTAATACCATATTTTTAAATAGACAGGATGTTGATATCCAGCGAATTATGATGGATTGGCCTATTTATTTAGTTTCTATTACAGTCATAGGTATCGCTGCGGTGGGGATTTCGTACTTTCAATTTTGGTTGTTTCGTTCATGGCTTGTTTTTAAGCTTGATTTGATAGCCCTTTACGCATCAATAGTTATATCCACATTCGCTATGTTTTTTGTAAGAGAATATTCGGATACAGCCGAATTTCTGATTTTCTTCATACCTCTTGGTATCCTGATGCTGGTTCTAATAATAGTTCCATCGATTATATTCGTGCGTTACTCTTTACAGAAACATTTTGAGAGAATACAGCATAAATTGTCTAAACTTGAAAAGGGAATCGTAGGCATGGAAAAGCCAGTAAAAAGAAGGGACCAATTCGGAAGGTTTGAGGCCGGTATTAATAAACTTGAAGGAACCATCCGGGAAATGCTTGACAGTGTACACAGAATAATCAAGGATGCCCACTCCACAGCCAGCCGCCTTGATTCCACGGCCATAGAAGTTAACAAAAAAATCAGAAAATCCAGTGTGGAACTATCAAATATCCTTAAAAGAACCAATCAAGCAAAAGATAAGATAGATAAAGAAGAAACTACTATCGATAATTTCAATAAATCATTAGAAAACATAACAATAACCACAGTAGATGCAAAAGAGGTTATTGATAAAAGCCTCCAAGACATGAATGAAGCAATGGAACTACGAAATGAATCTAATAAGCACATGGAAAACATAAATAACTCTAACAAAAAAAATAAAGAGATTATTAAAAAACTAAAAGAAGAATCAGATAAGATACCTGTTGTAATTTCAAAAATAAACTATTTCATAAAAAACATTAACCTCCTGGCAATGAAAGCATCTGTTGAAAGCACTAGAAATAGCACCAATAATTCCGAATTAACAGTGGTTTCCAAACAAATAAAAGATTTCGCTATTCAATCAGAAAAATCAATTGATAAAATAGAAGAAATTATCATCGAGATGCAAAGAAGGATAAATGACTCCCTTAGCTCTGTAGATGAAACAACCCTACAAAGCAAGGACAGTTTCTCATCAATTTCAAGGGCCCTCTCATCACAGGATACAATAAAAAATAACTTGCAAGAGCTGAACGATTTGTTTGATGAGACAAAGAACACTTTTGACACCCATAAAACAAAGCAGGATAAGATAAGCAAAAATAGAGAACACTTTGATTTATTCATTTCTTCAGCAGAAGAACATCTAGATAAAGTAGGCAAACATACAACTGTAATGGAGGAAGTTGCTTCAGAATATTCAAATAAAACCAATGAATTATTTAAGGGAATAGAGTCACTTAGTGGAGTTCTAAACAAGTTTAAGGTGGAAAAAAAATGAATTGGCTCCATTTCTTTTTAATATGTGGAATGCTTCTTTTAGTTAGTATAGCAGGATTTTTTATCACCTATGCACGTTACAGATTTTCTTTCCCAACAATTATATACATACCAATACTCTACGTGGCCCTGCAAGTAGGAATTATCATGTTATATCTACAAATGGGGGATTTTCCTACTTTAGGGTCTTATATAAGATTTGGTATCCCAATAGCCATAGCCGCAATATTTTTTCAACAGATACCAGTGATAATCTATGTTAAAAAATTAATAGTAGACCCTTTAAATGAAATAGAGAGGCAAATAGGAAATGCAAGTTCTGGAGATATTAGTTCCATAGAAACAATAAAAAAAAACAATGAATTTGGATGGATAACAAAAAGGCTTGCAAAAACAACTGATTCCATTAGGGATGTAGTTGTAGATATGAGAGAATCAATAGACACGAACATATCAATTTCAGGAGAGCTTACAAAAAGTTCAAAAAAGGTCCAAGATGCGGCAAAAGGTCTGAATGAGGAAATAAAACCAATTGCTTCTGAAGTAAAGAATAATCGTGAAAAATCAGAAGAGAACGTAGAACAGGTAAAGAAATTAAACGAGGAAAACAAGAAAATATCCCATAAAATAAAGGATTCTCACGAAAAAGCCACCTCAACTAGTAATATTGCCAAAGATTCAGGGAGTGAAGGAAGTAAAGCCATCTCAAAGCTCCAAGAACTGGTAGAATCAAGCGAAAAAACAACCGAATCAATAAAAGAGTTAGAGAAAAATAACAGGAAGATTCCTGAAATCATAAATGTCATCCGTAATATATCTGAAGAAACAACTATCCTTTCATTGAATGCCTCAATAAATGCAAGCCATGCCGGTAAGGAGGGTCTAGCATTTGGAGTGATATCCGAGGAAATTAGAAGACTGGCTGAGCAGACTACTGAGGCAACACAAGAAATGGAAGAACTCATCAAAAGCATAGAAGAAGGAGTAAAAAACGTAGCAGAGTCAATCGAAGATACCAGAATTAAGGTAGATGAGGGCTCAATGAAGATAAAAAATTCGCTCTCCCATTTTTATGGTGTAGACCAAAGTATAAAAAATATAAAAGATATTTTTGAAACATTGGAGAACGAAATGAACAAACAAAATGAACTTAATGACGAGATAGAAAAGGATCAAATAACTCTAAAAGAATTTCTGACAGATTCGGATGAGCTTATGCAAATTATTAATAATATAGCAATCGAGACTTCAAAGGACACAGAGTCTATAAATGATTACACAACAAGAATGGAGATTACATCAAGGGAATCCAAAAAACTAGTTGAAAAGATTAATATCTGATCTCTATTTTGTTTGTTAGCTAATCATCTTGACATTACACTTAACCAAAGATAAATTCTTTCTGTGCAGAACTCAAAAGATGCTTGTATATTGTTAAAATATGACCCAAATTTCTTTCGGTGTATATCTTTTTACGAACTGGAAGAGATTTCAATTTTTTGAGCGCATTCTCATAATTCTCCTTTGGAATAAAATAGTCTTTCTTTGATACAGTAACATAGAACTCAGGATTCCCTTTGATTCCATCAAGGGTTTTGTCAGCAGAGATGAACTCATAAGGGTCATCACATAGGCCTTTCTCATCATGTAATCTTACAACCGTATTAAGACCTTTGCTAGTAAGTAGATTTTTTGTAAAATCCCCTACAAATGTATTCAAAACGATTTTATCAACTTCACGAAGCGTGGCCAGTTTCAATACAGCATTTGAACCAAAACTTGCTCCAACCAATACAACTTCCTGATATTTTTTTCTGTTATTATCAATTAATTGAACTGCCTTATCAAACAGCTCATTTATAGTCTTAATCGATTCCTCTATATTCCTATTGATTATTTTAGAAGGAAAACACAATCTTATAACAGTAGATTCTTTTCCAGCGCATTTAGCAATATGCCTAAATGTATTCTCACTACCACACCAATAATGGACACAAATTACCAAACGCTTAGTACCGCTGCCACTGTACACGGGTACTATTGGCAGATTATATCTTTTATTATAAAGGTGAGGGATAACAAATCTAACCGCACAAAAATCCACTGGCTCCATTATAAACAATATAAACCTGCTAATATAAAACTTTTTGTTTTATTGATAATCAATTTCTAGAGTGAATTATATACAAATATACTTATTATTCCGAAGAAAACTGCCAAGTATAAAATCAGCTGAGCAGCCAGAACAAGGAGTGGAATATGAACAATGGAGTAGAACAGCAAAAGAAATAAGGCGGACGACTGAAGAACCATTTTTATCTTTCCAGGAAGTTTAGCAGAAGGGATTCTTCGCTTGCCATAATTCCTGTAAAAGGACAAGGATATTATTATTATTTCTAATATCACTATTACCAAAAGTAAAGGTACTCCAATATATCGGGTAATGAGTAAAGCACCAGCAGTTGCTATAAGTGCCTTATCTGCCATAGGATCATTAATCTTTCCCCAATCAGTTATGCTATTCCTGGTTCTTGCCATAGCCCCATCCAACGCATCAGAAAATGCAGAAATAAAGAATAAAATAAGAGCTGATTTATGGTGGCCAAAAACAAGCAGTAAAAAAATGAAAGGTATAGTAACATACCTAAATGTTGTCAAATGATTTGGCTTAATAAACCAGGGTATAAAAATCAATATAGTCTTTTCAAGAAAACGATCAATAAAATTAGGTTCCTCTGGATTTTTTGGGTCCCTTAAAATTCCTTTTATCTTTATCAACACTTTATGGAAAAAACTTACTTTAATCACCTTTTTCAAGCAGCAGCAACAAAAATCATTGACACATAATTCGTCAACTATTATTTCTTAGTATACTAATGCCATTTACAATTTATATTATATAAATAATTTAAATTTGTTTTTGTTTTTTAATTAATGCACCTTAAAGTGCATTTAAAGAGTTTTATTTAAATAATAGTTCCAAATACAATTTCCATGGATATAAAAGATATGCAAACAGAAGTTGACAAATGGATAAATAATCATAAAAGTTCTTATTGGAAGCCACATGAGATACTTGCAAGAATCAGTGAAGAAAATGGTGAGCTTGCAAGGGAGATAAATCACAAATATGGTCCTAAAAAGAAAAAAGATAATGAATCAGAAGGAAGGATTTCTGAAGAATTAGGGGATATTTTGTTTTCTATCATATGCATGGCCAACTCTGAAGGAATTAGCCTTGACAAATCTTTTGGAGAAGCGATGGAAAAATGTTATGGTAGGGATGATAAGAGATTTGAAAAACTTTGAAAAGGTGAATCCGCATGATTATTAATGACCTCATTAAAGGAAGATTAGTGAAAAGATATAAACGTTTTCTTGCAGATGTTGATGTTGGTGGCGAAATATTTACAGCCCATTGTCCAAATTCAGGAAGCATGAAAAGCCTTTTAAGAAGTGGCAACTACGCTTATATAACCAAAAGTGACGATCCAAAAAGAAAACTTCAATATACTCTACAGTTTATAGGAAATGATAATTGGGTAGCTTGCGTCAACACGATGCTTCCAAATAAGATCGTGTACGAATCCATATTGGACGGAACAATTCCCCTGGATTATGACATTATAAAAAGGGAAGTAAAATATGGTAACAATTCAAGGATAGATATTTACCTAGAAAAGAATGGTAGTAAGACTTTCCTGGAAGTAAAGAATGTTACTCTAATGGAAGAAGACGCCCCAGGTATAGCTCAATTTCCTGATGCAATAACAACCAGAGGCCAGAAACATCTAAAGGATTTATGTGACGAGGCGAAAGAGGGCAATAAAGCTATAATGCTCTATCTTGTCAACAGGAGCAACTGCAGTAGATTTAAGGTTGCCAACCACATCGACAAAGATTATTATAAACTTTTTAAGAGAGCAGAAGATTGCGGAGTTGAAATTATAGCTTATAAAAGCAACATTGAAGTTGAAGATTATCCAAAAATGTCAGGCCGGATAAGTGTCGGAGAAAAGCTGAAAATCCTCGGTTAAATTTTTATATAATCCTTTTTTTTACTTGGTTATGAAATCAAAAATATTCTTTTCAAAAGATATCTCAAAAAGAGCCATTGGGAAATTGTTCTCAAAGATTCAAAGTGAAAAAGAGATTTCAGGAAAAACTGCCATAAAAACTCATTTTGGAGAAAAAGGCCAGAGCAGGCATGTGCACCCTGAGTATGTAAAAGAGGTAAAAAACTTAGTGGAAAAGAAAACAGACGATTTCTTTTTAACTGACACTAATACTCTTTACAGGGGCATGAGGATAAATGCAACAGACCACAAAAATATAGCAAACCAACACGGCTTTGATTTCGCCCCTATTGTTATAGGGGACGGTGAAGAAGGGAATGACGAGTATCTTGTGGAGATAAATAAAAAGCACTTTGATGTTGTCCACATTGGAAAGGCCTATCAATACATTGATTCAATGGTTGTTATAAACCATTTCAAAGGACATGTGCTTTTTGGTTTCGGTGGAGCATTAAAGAATCTATCGATGGGCTGTGCCAGCAGAGCAGGGAAACTCGCAATGCATTCAAAGGTGAGTCCTTATGTTGGAAATGGTTGTAATGGATGCACCATATGTGCTAATAAATGCCCTGCTGACGCTATAAAGATTGAAAGCAATACAGCAAATATAAACAATGAAAACTGCATTGGTTGTGCTGAGTGTATTGCAGTCTGCCCAAATGGCGTTATCAAAGTACCTTTTCACGGAGCCAGCTCAATTGAGGCAATGGAAAGGGCAGCTGAATACGCCTATGGTGTCACTAGAGATAGGAATATTATCTACATCACGTTTATTAACAACATCACAAAGCATTGTGATTGTTTAAGTGATTCTGAAATCATCGGCAATGACGTGGGAATAATTGCAGGAAAAGACCCTGTTGCCATGGACTGGGCTGCTTATGAGTTAACCAAAGAGAAACACAACGGGGAGGATGTCTTCCAAAACTCAGGGAACCCTGATGGTACGAGAATAATGGAGTATTCAGAAGAACTAGGCATGGGTATTAAGGATTATGAAATAGTCGTCGTGTAGTCCTTATCATCAGAAATCTTGGCCATTAATAGCATAGCAAGAGCTGCTAGAATTATTGTTATAGTAAGAGCAACTTCAGGAGATGTAACCAAAAGAGAAACTCCAAGAACTGAAACTACCAGAAATCTTCCAATGTTAAGGTAGAACTCCCTCATGAATATTGTCTCTGCAATTCCCTTTTTTTTAGAATTGTTATAAAATATACTCATGTAGGGCAATTGAACAAACGCCCAGCTTATACCTCCCAAACCCTGTACAATAACAATTGATGAGACTGTCTTAAGGATGGACCTAAACACCAAACTTAAGGAATTCATAATAACCCCTATCTTCAGCATTTTGTGCTTGTTATATTCTGTTGTTTTCTTCCCTAAATAAACCGTAAAAACTGCAAGCAAAAAGCTTGAAAAACTAAATATTCCACCAATAGTTCCAAGAGTTATGCCTGCCACAAACAACAGAACAGGCCAAAAATAAGTAGCCGCCATAAATCTAATCCCTTCCCCCATAAAAGGTAATCCATTTTTTTTATTTCTTAATATTTTTTTGTAACTAAACCTGAAAGGCTGGTGGAGCTCTTTTGAAAAAAACAAAGGAATTACGGATAAAAACAAGCATAAGACAACTAAACAAAACAGAAAGTTAAAGGAAAAGAACTCAATAATCAAACCACCAAAAAAAGGGCCTGCAACGGATGCAGCAGTTGAAAATCCTCTTACGATTCCATACTGTCTAGCTGATTTATGGCTTTCTGAAAATTTTGCAAACTCCAGATGAAATCCCATGAAATAAAATGATGATGAAGAGGAATTAAGCAACGCTAATATTAGTAATGTAGGAATTTTGCCAAAGACGCCTATGACCATCTCAATCTCATATAATATAAGAAAAAAAATCATTATAATCGGTATACTAGACATTATGGTATGTCTTACACCTTTTCTTGCCGAAATATAAAGTCCTAAAAAAGTGAAAAAGATATTCAGAATAGAATAAAGACCAAAATAAAGGTATGTATAAAGTTAGGTTAAACTGCATATTTTTTGAGATTGTCAAAAATATT
>CAZBGG010000048.1:0-7760 GCA_964491305.1 uncultured Methanosarcinales archaeon | reverse complement strand
ACTAAAAGGACTTTTAATGCTCGCAAGCTCTTTAAGGGGCTCAAATCCTCTATGTTGTTATCTTTTATATTTAACACTCGCAAGTTAGTTGCGAACTCCAAACCCGTAAGGGATTTGATGTTTTTGTCAGGTATGTTAAGCACCACAACCTTTTGAAGGTTCAACTTGTTCGGTTCACCAATAAGACGCCTCAACTCATATTCTAAGTTCTTGTCAAATTGAGGCATTCTTTCACCAGTCCGTTGGCGAATGGTCGTTGAATCATCACCATCTGGAGGAAGCAATTCATTGATTTCATTAACCCTCTTTTTTACATTCCTCATTTTTTATCCCTCCAGTTTAATCCAGTTTAATTGTGTTTTGGCCTCCTCGGTAGATTCCTTCATCAGGATCCACAAGAAGTATTTCCTCTTCAACTTTTTTTACTTCTTGTACAGCAGTTTCAAAATTGACTACTGTATTGTTAAAAATGACTTTTTCGGAATTAATTATTCTCTCCAAAAAGTCATTCTTGTTAATCCTTTTCTCTTCTTTTTTATCCTCTTTTTCCACAGCCTCAGTTTTGCCAATTTGTTTGCACCGTTTTATTTCTTCGTCAGTTCTTGCCTCCACATCAATTAACTCAGAAGGCATGATCAATTGCATGTTGTTTCCAAAATCAACAATGCAAAATTCCCCATGGTGGGCTAATATTCCGATCCTACTTCCGCGAGGAATCTGTTTCCCCTCAATGGTTATGTTTTCTACTATCCTTCCTATTCCGTACATAATAACCCTCCTTTATAAGAATAAGAGAGGGGTATAACCCCTCTCTTTGTTATTTCTTATTGTTCTTTCTTTATTGGCAGAACAAGATAACGATAATCGCCTGCTTCGTTTGTGACAACAACCATGTTCCCATAATTGTTTCCAGTAGATATCTTGAACTGTGTCTTATCTTCTTTAGGGAGTCCTTCTAGAAGAAATTGCAAGTTCAACATGAGGTTAACATTATCCCCTTGAAATTCTTCTACGGGAACGACTTCATTCATGTCTCCGGTTTCTCCTTTTGCAGAGAGTGTTAAGCCATTCTCATTCATATCAAGAACTCCCTGTTTCTCGATGATCTGTGCACGAGCTATCGTCTCGCGCAGCTCCTTTGTTGACACCTTGAAGGTTGTGGAAAATTCCGTAGGAAAAATCCCCTCTATATTAGGGTATTTTTCCTCATAAAGCCTCAGCATGATTTTTGTTTCTATTCCCTCTTCATCATCCTGAGAGACAAGCAAGGTTCCCTTTTCTCCCTTTTCTACTGTTATATCTCCATCAGGGTCTAAAAAGGCGAATAGTCCCACACCCTTTGCTGGCAGAAGAAGCTGTTCGTCACCTTTTTCTCCATGATCTATATATGCCATCCGATAAGTATCGGAAGCATAGAAGCACTTTCCATCCATCACTACTGCCTGGAATGCAGGTCTGGATGCCTCCTTCGAAGTGCAAAACGATACCCTCAACGTATTAAAGATATCTGGAGCATCCAAGGCCTCTTTTGCTTCAAAGAGGTTGGGATATTCCTCTGCACTCATGGTGTTTAGAGTTACCTTGGAATCCCCACTTTTTACTATCAGTTTGCTTTCTTGTAGTTCCATTTCAACTTGCTCTCCTGGGAAATACTTGACTATTTGCACAAGTTTGTTTGGAACCACCACCTTGCAATCCTCGGTTGCTTCCACAGGCAAGGTAATTCTAACCCCTTGCTCCATAGAAGCTCCGGTTAGTGTGGCTTTTCCATCCTTTATCTCCATAAGGATGCCACCCATAACTCCAATAATTACTTGGTTAGGAACACCCTTGTCACACTTCTCCAATATACTGGAAAGTTTCTTCCTATCTGCTATAAGTTTCATTTCTTATTTCCTCCTTTTTATTTAAAATATAGACATTTGTGAAGCCCGAACCACCCTATTATTAGAAGTAGATTCAGGTTCTATTAGACTGTCTACGGTATTAACTTTTCTTTTTACCGCAGACTTTTCTCCACCTTCATCATCATCAATCCCTATTTTGGTGGCCTTCCGAGCCATCCTCTGTTTTCCACCAAGTTCATCAAGGACATCCCTGGTTTCTTTCTGGAGAGCATCTAATTGGAGAGCAACTTCTCCATAATCTCTACTTCCCTCCGAAACCATCGAATTTAGTTCGGCAAGCTGCACAGCCAGTTGCCTATCATTGACAACACTGTTCAACTTTTCAAACTGCTCCATGCCTCTCTTGAGGGAATTGATGTTCTTTTTGTTTAGCTCCCCGTTTTTCTTGATGTTTTCTCGTGCTGCTGTCGTAATATCATACACAATACTATACAGATGCTGCATGATATTACTCAAGAAGCTCTCTTTCTGCTCCTTGAGGGATTCATTAATATCCCTCATGATTTCCTTGTTCTCCTTTATTTCGGGGTTAACACTAACCCCTGTTGAGAACATGGATGTGTGAATGTTGAAATAAGCACCTCCGATAACTTGCTCTCTCGAAGGAAAACTTTTCATTCCACCATCCACAAAATTGTTTATATAGTCATCCGGTGGGAATTTCCCATAATTCCCTTGTTTATAAACATCTACCGCAGCCCTTTGAAGCATGGACTCGGTATCTACCCGAATCTCATCTAACTCATCTGCCAATCGATAGATGTTCTCAACATACTCTTCTTTGAGATCAAGTAGTTCCTGTTTCAAATCCTGGTATTGATCAACGGGAACAAAATGAATTCGCTCCCGCAGGAAAGGATATTTTATTGGAAAACTGTTTCTTTCCAATAAGTTCCTTGCCTTTCCTTCAATCCTTTGTAAGGCATTCATATACTCCTGGTATTCGGGAGTGATTAGATCCCGTTTCCCCAGGTATACTGTCTTGAGGTATTTCTTAAACTCATCTGATACCTCATCGACATTAATACCTATGTCTTTGAAGGATAAGGATTGAACGAACCTTTCCCTGCCTATATTTAATCCCACCACGACACCTTTTTGGGCAAAGTGATCGGAATAGGCATCAATACCAACCCTGATTTCTTCGGGGTCGGTGCCCAGCTCAAGGGCTAACTTCTCTCGCTCCCTTTCAACTTTCTGCCTTACATCCTCATCGACATTTTCATCGATAAGGTTTTGGAGTTTTTCAAAAACTTCCATTTTGCTACCTCCTTTAAGAAAGCAAGGGCAAGTTTAACCCCCTGCCCTTGCTTTTCTTGTATTTTTTTCAGGTTGGGGTTGCGGTTGTTGTTCTTTTTGTCTGTTATTCTTAACAACCTCCTGCAAGCGAGGCGGAAGAAATCTCATGTTGTTTGTCAATCTTATAGAAGCCTCTGCCATTTCCTGGGTGTTTGTGTCTACCGGGATATAATTCTCGATAGCTTCTTCAAGATGTTCTTTGCAGAGTTCATTACCATCTATCATGGCAACCTCCCCTGCCTCACGCACCAGAGCCTGTATTTGCGCTCCGGTGAACCCCTTTAACTCCCTTCTGTAGGCAACCTCTTTTAAGTCATCCTCACTAATATTACAAGGAAGCCCATATTTAGAGGTTATGATCTTGAAGATTTCAAGCCGTTCTTCCGGCTCGGGTTCGAGAATGGGGATGCGATAATCAATCCTTCCTTCCCGAATCATAGCGGGGTCAAGCAAATCTGGACGGTTGGTGATTAAAACAAAGATAATACGTCCCCGATTTGTTTCGTCGTTCATAAACTCCATCAAACGACTAAACAAACGATTTGAGACTCCGCTATCACCCGAACTATTCCGTGACAATCCGAGCTGATCTACTTCGTCTATCACTACAACGGCAGGAGCAACTGCTTGGATTGCACTCCAAACACGCTCCATATTTTTTTCACTTTCGCCGACATATTTATTCTGGATCTTTGCCATGCTCCACTCTACAACCTGTATGCCCAACTCCTTGGCAAGACAGGATGACAGCATGGTTTTCCCAGTTCCGGGAGGTCCAGCCAGAAGAATACCCTTAGGAACCGCCCAAAGCTTGTCTTCTTCAATATTGTGTTTTATATTACGCACAACATTTTTCAACCGTTCTGGGCCACCCCAACTGGATAAATCTAAGTCAGGGTCAGAAAACGTTACCTGTTCTCCAAATTCCTGATTCGTGATAGCTTTCTTTCTTTCCCTGATGCTATCCGAATCCACCGCCTGACTACTTACAAAGCATTGATAGAAAATATCCTCAATGCCTAATAAAGACAATCCTGCGGTTTTATTGGCAATTTCCTCGGATGTAAGCTCAAAAACGATCTCTGCTTCTTCTAATTCTTCCATTGCCCTATTGATAAATTCTAATCGCTGTTCATATCGAGGCAATGGCACAGAAACAGTTTCTACCCTGGAACCAGATTGCCTTAACAACTTATTCAAGTTGTTGGCATCTCTCGATACCAAGGTGATTGGAGGTTCATTGGGTAGTTCCTTTGCCCACTGAAGAATATAATCAACAAGCGTTCTATCCTCAGCAGACAAGGATGACAAATCAGCATCCGGGAAGATCAACTCTGCCCGATGGATAATTAGACCTATGCGAGGAATAACATCCCCGTTTTGATCTAATTCGGGTAAGTTCAACTGAAACAATGGATCCAAAAACGCAAAGACTCCGTTTGGATCCTTACCCGCCTGGGCAATAAGCTCCTCATCGATTTCCTCCAATACTTGCCGATCAACCTCTATTTTTTCTTGAACTCCTTCTTCGATGTTATCGGAAACAGGTTGTTGCCATCCTGTTTCTACTCCAATAAGCTGCCCAAATCTTAATTTGTGGAGGTCGTCTTTAAAAAACAACCCCCGGCTTCGTTCATAGTGGACAACTATTTTTTCGTCTCCGGCATCTTTATAAACCCCATTAATCCTTTCCAGGATCTGGGGTGGGAAATTTTTCCCGTCTATCTTATCTGATACATTCCCTTCTAAGATGAACACATTTGCCATCTTGGAGAGATACTTGTTTGTGAGTTCATAGACCCATTTCAAGCTCTCTTTCATTTTCTTTCCTCCTTTAACCGCACCAGGGATTACGAACATTACACCCATAGCACGGGTTGTTTTTTTTTACCTAATAGCTCCTCCGGTTTAAGAGCACCTAATACAGAATACCCCTCTCCCTTTCCGCAAAAGGAACAGATCAACTCTGCTATCTCAGGTGTCCACCATGGAGATTCTACTGTCCCGTCCTCATGTAATTCTATTTCAACATTATCTACTAAGAGTGTTTGAGTTTCGGGCATGATTTTTTACCCCCCTGCTTTCTTGTTGTTTTTCTTCTCTTGTTACATTTTCTAAACCAAGGGCTTTTTCAAACCCCAAACTTGCTTGTCGGCACTTCTTTTGTGCCGGAGCCAAGTCCTCGGGATCAACAAAACCCTGCCCCTCAATTTCCAAGGAGCCATCTTCATGGATGGTGAAAACCAATTTAGCCATTTACCTTCACCTCCATAACCTTCTTGTTACTTGAAGTTGAGGTCGCCTCTTCTATCCGATAGCCCTTTTTAACCGCCTCCTTACGGATAACCCTTCTCACATAGCTCTGAATGAGCTTGCCGAAGGGATGTTCACGAGAACCGTAGATTTTATACAGTTCTCTGCGGATGGCATCTGAGTCAGCGTTAATGTTGTATTTACCATCCTCCGTTTTGTTCAAGGCCAAATCATAGCTTGAATTCGGATGGATGATAACCATATCCGCCTCGTATTCAGCACCTCTCCATCCACGAGCTTTAGCGTTCTGTTTCACGGTACAGCCAAACTCTCGTGCTGCTGCCTTGATTTCTTTCTCATTCCCCTGCTTCATTTCTACAGGGGTTTCTACTCTGGTCTGATGGCTCATTTTAGCCCTCCTTTCGGATAAGTCCCGGTTTGCATCAAGATTTTCTTCCTCTCTTTAGCATCCGTTAGGTAGCTTTGAGGAAGAAGTCCTTGTGCAACCTTTTCTTCAACCTTTCTAATCATTTGATTGGCCCTTGCTACTTGATCTCTTGGAACAAGTATCAAATCGCCACCTCCTTTTAAAACCTTTTTAAAAAAGGTCAGTATTTTACCTATTAAAATAGGTTGGCTCTTGCATTAAACTTGTAAGATTTCTAAAGGAGGTTTATAAAAAGAAAAGAAAGCTGGGGAAATCTCCCCAGCTAAATATAAGTTGTTTATTTTTCTTTTATAGAATACACAGGATACGATGTTGCCTTGTTTGTGTATTCTTTTCTATGCCTTATCGCTTTCTTGATAATGTAATTGGGAGTTTCTAAAGTATCCCCAAAATTATCAAAAAACCATGATAGTTCTGTCTCAATCTCTTTTATTCTATTAGAGATTTGGTTTACTTCTTGGTTGACAGAACTTTTTTCTTCTTTTAACTCTTTATACTCTTCTAACAAAGGCTCACACACCTCAACCATGAAAGCCTCTGTTTCCTGATAATCCAACTCCTCTGCCCAACAATTATACCTCCATGGGCACTCTACTATACCTTTGTCTTCTTCACATCTGGTTGTATAATTATCGGACATGAAGAAACAAAGAAAATGATTCGGATTATCAGCAATCCGAGGCATCAAGATTTCTTCTTTGTTATCCAAAGTGTCAAGCAAATCTTGAAACCTCTCCTCTAGGCTGTTCACATATTCCCAGGTGTATACTCCAACCCCATCTATAAATATTCCTTTTTGGGTTGGAATAAATGCGAACTCCAGGGGATCAAAACCATTTTCCCCTTCAGGAACCACATTTTCCCGAAAGAAGTAAATTAGATTACCCCTGATATCTATTCCTTTTTTGCGCCACAAAAACAACCTGTACAAAAGTTGATCTATGTGGTAATCGTAGGGTAAATACCCCCTATTTTTAATCCCCGTTGTTTTTACTTCTTCATCCAACTTCAACTCTTCTATATAGATATCCGGATGGCTTCGAATTTTTGTGCCATTGGGGTTTTCAAGGTCACTTTCTAACGGGATTTGAGTATCCACCTTATACCCAAGTTGCTCCCAGGCATCCTTTCTCAATTCTTCCACTAGATGCCCTATTTTAGCCACTCCTCGAAGCTTTTTCTTCCCCCTGGGATTTGTTGGCTGAAATAGTTCATTTTCAGGATATAAGGCATTTTTTATCCTGAATTCAGCTTCTGCCAAACACGTCCCTATTTCAGAGGGACGTATTTCAGATGGATCGAATTCATCACGCGGATATACCATAATCTCCGCTAATTTCTCAGAAAGTTCTTTTGGTATTACTTCCAAACTTTCCACATCTCTGGGAAGTGCCAAATCCTTCCCCTCCTTTTTTCATAAATTAAGGATAGGGGATTGCTCCCCTATCCTTGAGTTCGATAGCAACACTCTACTTAAAATGGTATATCATCTTCTTCAACTGGTGGGGCTCCACCACTATCCCCACTATTGCCTCCATTACCGCTACCATTTCCGTTACCCCCACCGAGATATTCAATCTCGTTGGCGATAATTGATAGACCCTTCCTCTTCACTCCATCTTTATCGGTGTAAGTTCGATAGGATAATTCTCCCATCACACCTACCTTGCGACCTTTTGCAAGATATTTGGAGTCATTTTCGGCTTGTTTGCCGAAAGTAGTGATGGGCACAAAATCTGCTTCATCACTGAATCTATCATTGACCGCTATCGTGTATTTGCAGTACGCCTTCCCTTCCTTCGAGTGCCGAAGTTCCGGGTCGCCGGTTAAGTTACCTATCATGAAAGCTTTCT
>CAZBGG010000047.1:0-7773 GCA_964491305.1 uncultured Methanosarcinales archaeon | reverse complement strand
TAAAAACACTATGAAATATATTATTTAGTGTGTAAACCTAATTCGGTACTATACATTGGGAAAAATTTTTCAAAAAGCTTATAAAAACATTTGTTTCTCCATATCCAATTGAAGGGGGGGTGATTAAAAGTGCTTTATATAATACTTGCCATTGTAGTGGTGTTGGTCTTATCTTCTCTTAAGGTAGTTTATCAATTTGAAAGAGGAGTTAAGTTCACTTTAGGGAAATTCACTGGAATTATGAAACCAGGACTCAGGATAGTTATTCCAATTATTCAGAGTTGGGAAAGAGTTGATATGAGAACACTTGTAATTGATGTTCCACAGCAGGACTCCATTACAAGAGATAATGTTTCTGTTAACATTAATGCCGTTATCTACTTCAGGGTCAAGGATTCTGAAAAAGCAGTAATAAAAGTAGAAAACTATTTTTACGCAATAAGCCAGCTTGCGCAAACCACGATGAGAGACATAGTGGGGGAATTTTCTCTTGACCAAGTTTTATCCAACAGGGATGAGATATCAAAAAAAATTAAGAAATCAGTCGACAGGGCTACAGACCCATGGGGTATAGAAGTTCATATGGTAGAACTAAAAGATGTTCTTCTTCCAAGTGGAATGACCAGGACGATGGCGAGGCAAGCAGAAGCATCAAGAGAAAGAAGAGCCGTCATCCTGAAGGCTGAGGGGGAGGCAGCAGCCGCGGAAAACTTGGCCAAAGCAGCATCCATGATGAAGAAGACTCCCGGAGCGTTGCACTTAAGAACTCTGCAAAGCTTAAACGATATAAGTTCAGACTCTACCAATACAACAAATTTTGCTGTGCCGCTTGAGATAATGAAAGCTTATGAAGGTGAAACCAAATGATACCAGCAATAGTCATAATAATTGGTGTTTTGACAGTAATTGTATTAGCACTAGGAATAAAAGTTGTAAACGAATTTGAGAGGGGTGTAAGATTTACCTTTGGAAGATTTACCGGAATGATCTCACCAGGTCTTAGGTTTGTTATTCCTATAATACAAACGTGGGAGAGGGTAGACATAAGAACAAAAGTTAATGATGTTCCCAGCCAGGATGCTATGACAAAAGACAATGTTTCGGTTAACATGAACGCAGTAATCTATTATAAGGTGATAAATTCGCAAAAGGCAGTAATGGAAATAAATGATTATAACTACGCAGTTAGCCAATTAGCTCAAATAACAATGAAACAGATAGTTGGAGAGGCTGACCTGGACGAACTTTTGAGTAAAAGAGAAGAGCTGTCAAACAGAATCCAAAAAATAGTTGATGATGCAACTGACCCATGGGGAATTAAGGTTGAACACGTAGATCTTAAGCACATAGAAGTTCCCCAAAACCTTCAAAGGATGATGGCAAAGGAGGCTGAGGCAGAGCGTGAAAAGAGAGGAGTTATTATTAGGGCAGAAGGAGAGGTGGAAGCCGCAAAGAACCTTGTAAAAGCCGCAAGTTCCCTTCAGAAATCACCTGGCGCTCTCCATATAAGGACCTTAACAAGCATAAACAACCTTAGCAACGACAAGAGCAACACAAATATCTATGCTCTACCACTAGAGCTACTGAGAATGTTAAAAAAAGATTAGCCATATACTATTTTTTCTGCCATTGGCAGTTTTTCTTTATATTTTTTCTGATGTTCTTCTAAAAAATTTTTTACGAAGTTTATGCAATTCTGTTTACATTCTCCACAAAGAAGCTTACCTGATTTGCAGTCTTTATAAGTATTCTCCAAGAGATCATCATCAGGATGGTGAAACCTAAGCATCTCATAGACTTTGCAGATATCGGGTTCACCTCCATCATGCCTTTGCTCTTCAATATTTTCTTTGCCACCGGTGAAACTTCTATTTATCTTCCTCTTTGCTTCAGAAATATCATCATTTAGAAAAATAGCAGTTTCAGGTTGTGAGCTACTCATTTTGCTTCCTTCCTTGAGCCCCGACTGATGAAGAAAATAGAAAAAAGAGGGTAACTCAACATCATAATCCAACCTTTTTGCAATATCCCTTGTTATTCTTGCGTGCGGATCCTGATCTAAGCCTATTCCTGTTATGCTCGGAGCTTTTCCAAACATAAAAGGCAACTGAACATGCAGTATGTCCGCGATTTGAAGCAAAACAGCAGAAACCTTCCCCAAATCCACATGACCATAGATTGCCTCAAACATATTCATTGTGATTTTTTTTGAAATCTCAAAACTTAATTGATAATACTGCTGCTCCTTTCTTGATTGAACATAGATATCTTCTTCCTCAAGACCAAGGGCCAATATATCTGCTATGTTTTTAACGGCAATATCTTTTGCAGAAGAAATTGTTGGAACTTTCGGTCTGCTAACATATCCATCAATATCACAAACACAAAACTTCCCCTTAGCGCCAAGATCCTTAAAAAGTTTAAAAAAATCTATATCAACCTTGTGGCCAAAATGTAGGTCGCCAGTTGAGGCAATACCTGTTAACTGAAGAAATTTCTCATTACTTTCGGCGGCTTTTTTTATTTTTGAAAAATCCCTATGAGCTATTATAAGTTTCCTTTTCATAAGATAATGGTCAGATATTTCAAGACCTTCAAATCTTTCAAGCCCAAATTCTTTGAAAACATGCTCATAATCATCTATTTTAACACTACCCCATGCGTCGATTTTTGTCATATTCCAAGTGTACCAACAATTATTTATAAATTTATTGACACAACATTTAAATACTATTTAAAGAAGCATATCAGCAATGAAATATACTTTCATGGTTCTGGTATTATTGCTACTATTGGCAGGAACTGTAGGTTACAAAGAATACAAAGTAAGAGAATTCGAAAGCATTATGGATTCCTACATAGATACCACCGTTGAGATGGATTCGATTGTAAAAAAATATAATGAACCTTCAACTTTGAGCGTAGAAAGATTATATCTTATAGAGGACTACCTGGAGCTTCAAAAAGATAGGCATACCAAGGATACCATCAAACACATAGACGAAAATTCATTAGTTCTCGAACTTGGAAAAATAGATACATCAGAAATTATTGAGGAGTTGGAGAAGGAAAAAAACAATAGTATGCAAAACATCAAGGGCTTCAGTGAAGACCTCGAAAAATTGAATGACTCCATCCTAATAACTTACACTGGATATACAAAAGAAAAACATAATGAGCTCAAGGAAAAAATAAAGAGCCACCTTTCATAGATTAAATTTTCCAATTATAATCAATTATTAATTAAATCTGCTTTCAAGAAAACCTAGAACACCTTCTCCATTTTTACCTAGAGAGCCCCCGCCATCAACAACATAATAGTCTCTGTTTATTTTTGGTATAATTTCCTGATATGAATCATGCAATTTTGAAAGGAAATCCATATTCATAACCCTACCAGAAAACATATGATTCTTATTCTCCCTTTCCATAGAATCTAGAGGACTGAGCATAAAAACGAAAACACAATCGTGCAGATTAGTAAACTCATTAAAATATTTTATCTGAGATTGCCATTGTTTTTTACTAATATCCCCTGATTTATACAAAGCATCCGTAAATGCCAGGTGGTCATACACACCCCTATCCACAAGCACATAATCACAACATTTATTCCTTGCCTCCATTATCTTGTTGGTTGTATTGTGAAAGGACCAGGTATTGTATAAAAATCTATCATCTTTATCCAAAGGAGAGATACGGGCACCTTCAAATATACCTCTCACATTATATTTCTTCTCGTGTTTTAAAATGGTCTCTAGTAGTTCCAACTGGGTAGTTTTCCCCGATTTGGGCATTCCCATAAATTCTACACATTTCATCAGATGTGGGATTGTATCCATAGTTTATAAATGTTTTGTGCAAGTCATTACTATTTAGTAAATAATATATGAATAAAAATACAATTAAACTATCAAGTAGTCATATTTCATAACTCACACAAAAGATGTCCTCTTATATTTAAATAGAATTGTCTGAAATATAAACAATAGGTATTTGAAAAACTGGAATTATCACACTATCTAACAAACTTGGACTTTCATTTAAAAGTTCACATTTTATAACATAAATGTCTGGAAATTAAATCTACTTTTTCTCTTCGATTAATCAATCTATAGAATTCTCTAGCGTACTCAATAGGCAGTATAGGTATTTGCAATCCATTCCATTGGATTTTTTCAATTTTATCAAACATACCTAAATTTTCTTCATTGTAAGAATTAATTTCAATCTCAAAATTATTAATATCGCAGACTATTGAATAAGCATTTATTTTCTCATCAAAAAAATCTTTGACTATAAACCTACCCAAAGCTTCCCTGAAAATCCCTATTCCATCTTCGCTTGTAGTGATATCCAAGTCCCGAACTGGAACATCAACGCCCTGAACCCTGAGATTTGCGCTTCCTTCCAGTCTCCAGGTTGAACCCCCGTCTTGCAGACAACTTAAAATTACTTCTAGAACTTCTTTAATATCTTGCTCATCCATGAAGTTGAGCATTCTTAAATCTATATAAAGTTTTTGAGAAAATAAAGATAACAAAAATTTTGGATTTATTAGTTGCAAGCCCTCCCCAAACCTAAAAGTAGTTTCCGATGGACTCTCTGCGAAATTTTCAATAAAATCAAATTAAATCAGTCGAGCCCGGAAGAGACCTCTTTTAAGAAAATGTAACAATTTCTTATAAATAGACCAAAAAAGAGAACATTAATCGAAATCAAGGACATGCTTGAAAAAACTAATATCTATAAATCTACTCAGTAATAGCTAAATCTCCAAATGCCCATTCCGAAAGTAAGGGAATACCCCAGCTTAAACAGGCGCCTATCCAGATCATGATGACAAAATCAAAAATAGCAGCATATTTTGTTCCCCCATCCACAATCTTAATAATAATTGATGATACAAGAGAATGAAAAATAACTATTAAAGCTATATAAAGATTCACGGTCTCCATATCAAATGCAGGTATATCGGGAACAATAGCGTCAATCAGACCGGCCATATCTTCAAAGTCTTGAGCATCATCAACAGCAGAAACAAACATTGTAGAAAGTAATCCAGTAATTGCAACAGACATATAAACTGTTGTGATAAAACCTACCAACGCACCATATAAAGAACCCCTTAATCCAGAAGCCAACTGCAGCCTAAGTTTTCTAAGTCCAAGAAGTCTTGAAAAATTTTTGCTGACTATTTCGCTTATTTTGATACCATCACCACCAAGATAGATGGACTTTATGAATATATGGGCAAAATAATTTATTAAATTACTACCCGTTTCTCCAACAAAATAAAGCCACGATGTAAACCTCTCACTCCCAACCTTTAGCCTTCTGTATACATTAACAACCATATCATTCAATACACCAAAATCATGGACCCTTAGGGCTCCTATGCTCGAAGTTACGCTTCCACCTTTAGTGCTAGCGGTACCGCCCAAAGCCCTTATAAAGGAGGGAAAAGCCTTGTCTCTTCTAAAAACAATATTCTCCTCTTGGGTAGCCAAGAAACCGACAACCAAGAGAGGCGTAAAACCAATTGCAAAATTAAATAAAAAGGGAAGCAAATCAAGATAGACTAAAATACCAGTCACCAAAAAAGAAAAAGGTGCTATAATCAAAAAACTCTTCAGTATTTTGCCTGTGCCATCATCAATAATTTCCAAATCATGACATATTTTATCGGAAGGAATAAACGCTTTAATCAAGATAACAAGCATAATATCCATAAAGACCAGGCCAAGAAGACAGTACTGGACAATAACCATAATATTAACACCTACAAGTAATGGTAACAAAAGCGCCGCCGCCATAGCAAAAGCAATACTTATAGTCATAGAGATAAACACACTTTCCAGCATCCTTATATTCTGGATACTTTGTCTATACTCATTTTCAAAGTCATCCATTACCGCATCCTGCTCTTCCACCAAGAATATCTCAAGGTCTTCTCCAAAATCCATTACTGCTGCGAGCCTGTCCAAAAAATCCCTAAAGATTCTTGATGGATTAAAGTAGGCAATTTTCCTACAGGTTTTTGCGTACCCCAGGTTCCACTGCTTAGCCAAGTAAATAATTCTCACCGCAATATCACTCAGCTCACCATATTCCTTTTCATCAGCAATTTTCTGGAAAAGTAGAGTTCTGTTAATTTGAAGAGTAGACAAAGTACCTGCATAGGTAATAAAAAGGTGTATTTTTTCCTGGATATCAACTTTTCTCTTTTCCCTTTTAATAATCGGGACCAATAAAATTACAAAGAGTCCAAGAAGAGGTATGGAAAAAGAAATATACCATTGAATATTGAAAAAAAATAGAGCAATAAAAGATATTGAAAAACTCATTAAAATTATGGGCAATACAAGAGTGTAAAGGAAATGGCCATAGGATTTGTATCCTCCATCATAAATATAACTGCCCATAATCAACCCCTAAACCGTAAAAGGCAGACCATTCATACCTTCATACTTATACTTTGTCAAAACCTCCCAAACATCAAAATAATTGTATATCTTATTCTCAATCATCTTCTCAATAATTTTTCTTCTGAGGTCTATGTCTTTATAGATATCCCTCGTATCTTCATACCCCAACATTTTAGCTATTTTTTGCTCAAGTATATAACTATTAAACATCCCCCTAAACCTATGATGGTCTCTTGAAGGGTCCCAGGAAAACACTTCTCTTGTAATCATTTTATTTTCAACATCATAGTATCTCTCAATCTCAGTAACAGACAAAACCCTCCTTACAAAATGGCCATGCTGCTCCACTGCCTGCTGGATTAAAACAATATTAAGGTTATCAACACTCGAGATGGGAACGCTTATAGGATGAGATGTAATCCTCTGTATCATACTCCTAACGCTACCTGCGTGAAAAGTACTACAGACAGGGTGTCCCGTCTGCATCGCCTGAAAAGCAATATTTCCCTCTGCACCCCTTATCTCACCTACAATAATGTAATTTGGTCTACTTCTTAAAGCGGCTACCAGAAGATCAAACATCGTAACATCAGTATCCTTATTTGATTCCCTTGTAACTAAATGCTGCCAGGTATCATGGGGCATGGTTACCTCAGGCGTATTTTCGACTGTGTATACTTTGTCATCGGGTTTAATGAAAGCTGCAGAAGCGTTCAAAGTAGTTGTTTTCCCTGAAGCAGTTTCCCCACATACGAACATATTCATCCCATGCTCAAGACACAACCATATATAAGCTGCAAGCTCAGCACTCATAGTACCCCAACCAACAATCTGGGTTATACTAACTGGAACTTCACTAAATTTCCTTATTGTAAAACTTGAGCCCTCGAGGCTAATTTCTCTTCCATAGATAAAATTAACCCTGCTTCCATCAGGCATTATCGCATCCACTACCGCCCTTGCATCAGATACTGGTCTTTCAACACGCTCACTGGTTTCAACAAGATACCTATTTAACTCATAATCATCAGCAAAAACGATATTAGTTCTAACCATCTCAAATATTTTATGGATACAACTCATCCCTCCTACTCCTACACAATGCATATCTTCCAAATAAGGATCCAAGAACAGCGGCTCTAGTTTACCGTAACCAACTCTGTTCCTAACTATATGATACTTTATGTTTTCATATTGGGTCCTGCTAAGAGGAACTTTACCTGTAAACCTGGAAGAGAGACCACTAGAATCTTCTTTTATGTAAACAACATCATCATAAATCTTAACTATAATAGGCTCCATATCTTCCACTTTATCAGGTACAGAATGCCTATGAGCTATATCT
>CAZBGG010000046.1:0-7939 GCA_964491305.1 uncultured Methanosarcinales archaeon | reverse complement strand
AATTGTTTTGGGTTGTTATTGTTTAAGATAATTTATTATTTATCATAATCAATATAACAATATTTAAAAATAACCTGTGTAACCAAGCAGAAATGCCTATGATTTGTGATGGTTCTTTGAACCTGAAAGAGGCGGGTAAGAGACCTCTCTTTCTTCATGGGTGCTCTCAACTATATATTTAAGGGGGTATAAGAATGGCAGATGAACCAAGTAAAGAAGTTTTAGAGAAGATTTTTGAGGCTATAGAGGTTGCTAAAGCAACAGGCAAGATAAAGAAAGGCGCAAATGAAGTTACTAAGAGTGTTGAGAAGGGAGAAGCAAAGCTTGCTGTTACCGCAAAAGATGTTAATCCACCGGAAGTAATAATGCACATTCCCTTGTTGGCCGAAGAGAAAGGAGTAAAGCACTATTCCGTGCCTTCAAAGGAGGAATTGGGTGTTTCTGCTGGACTTGGTGTTCAGACTACAGCTGTGGCTATTGTGAAAGAAGGCGACGCAAAAAAGATTATTGACGAAATAACTAAATGATGTGAATAAAAATGGCTGTCAAAAAAACATCAAAAGAACAATCTCAGGATGAGACCAAAAAGGGAGGAGTCTATTTTACACAGGCTTATCCTGCCAGGGTTGAGGAGATTGTTGGTAGGACGGGTGCGAGGGGAGAAGCTACGCAGGTAAGATGTAAAATCCTGGAAGGAAGGGATCAGAACAAAATAATAAGACGAAATGTGAAAGGCCCCGTGCAGTTAGGTGACATGTTAATGCTTAGGGAGACTGAAATTGAAGCGTCTCAGCTAACAAAGGCCGATAGAGGCTCAAATTAATTGGTGATTTTAATGGTGTCTTGTAGTTTTTGTGGAGAGGATATTCATAAGGGAACCGGAAAGATTTTTGTAAAAAAAGATGGAAAGGTTCTGAATTTTTGTTCATCTAAATGTGAAAAGAATATGCTGGGGCTTGGAAGAAAGCCCTGGAAGGTAAAATGGACAAAAAGTTCAAGGGATTCAAGAGGTGGTCAAAAGTGAGTTCGGAACACGTTGAAAGGACTTTTGCTCTAATAAAGCCAGACGGTGTGCAGAGGGCACTGGTGGGCGAGATAATTAAGCGTTTTGAGGCAGTGGGTCTTAAGATAGTGGCTATGAAGATGAAATGGATCGATGAGGAGTTTTCTCGAAAGCATTACAAAGAACACGTCGAAAAACCTTTTTATCCAGGGCTTGAGGCGATGATAACTGAAGGTCCTGTTGTTGCTTTTGTGCTTGAAGGAGTACATGCAGTGGACCAGGTCAGGAAGATGGTTGGCGGTACTGAACCTAAATCTGCTCTTCCTGGTACCATAAGAGGGGATTTTTCCCACACGAGTTATGCCCACTCTGATAAAAAAGGGGTTGCTGTAAAGAATATTATTCATGCGTCTGGGAAAAAGAATGAAGCAGATGCGGAAATAAATCTGTGGTTTGATGAAAAAGAAATTCACAGCTATAAGACTGTGCACGAAATGCACACACTGTAAGATAATTGTTCATGGGTGATTTTAAATGGCTAAAATGGTTGATAGGATAATGTCGTTGATGACAAAGCACGATGTAATAAGGAATATAGCTATCTCTGCTCACATTGATCATGGGAAAACAACTTTCTCAGATAATCTTCTGGCGGGAGCAGGTATGATGTCAGATAGTTTAGCAGGGAGTGCCAGGGCTCTGGATTTTCATGACGATGAACAGGAAAGAGGAATTACAATTGATTCGGCTTCTACATCCATGGTACATGATTATGATGATAAGGAATATTTGATAAACCTTATTGATACTCCAGGCCACGTTGATTTTGGTGGAGATGTCACAAGGGCTATGAGAGCGGTTGATGGTACTATTGTGGTGGTATGTGCAAGTGAGGGATGCATGCCGCAGACAGAGACAGTTTTAAGGCAGGCCCTAAAGGAAAGGGTAAAGCCTATTCTTTTCATAAATAAAGTTGATAGACTGATAAAAGAGCTCCAGCTTACTCCTGAGAAAATGCAGGAGAGGTTCATTAAAATAATCACTAATGTTAACAACTTGATAAAAGAGCTTACGCCTACTGGTGAAGAACCTTGGCAGGTAGGAGTGCAGGATGGAAGTGTTTGTTTTGGAAGCGCGTTCCATAATTGGGCAATGAGTGTTGATTTTATGCAGAAAAAAAATATTTCTTTCAAAAGTATAATCGACGCTTACCAAGGCGATGATGAGAATTATAAGGAACTTGGCAAAAAGGCTCCTTTGCATGAGGTTGTCTTAAATGCAGTTGTTAAACATCTTCCAAGTCCTGAAGTGGCTCAAAAATATAGAATCCCTAAAATATGGAAGGGTGATTTGGAGAGTGAGGATGGAAAGGCTCTTGTTAATTGTGATAATGAAGGACAACTTTTTGTGGTTATAACCAAAATCGTAGTTGATCCTCAAGCTGGAGAAATTGCTGCCGGGAGGGTGTTCTCAGGAACTGTGAAGAGAGGCACCGAAGTTTACCTTAATAACGACGCTCAAAAGATGAGAGTTCAACAGGTATTTGTTTACAATGGGGCTAAAAGAGAGATCGTTGATTCCGCGAGCGCAGGGAATATAATTGGTATCGCTGGATTGAAGGCAATCCCTGGAGAGACCATAACATTAAAACCTTCTACACCTTTTGAGAAGATAAGTCATATATTTGAGCCGGTTGTAACCAAAGCTGTGGAAGCTACAAAACCAAGTGACTTGCCTAAATTGGTTGATGTGCTCAAGGTAGTCGAAAAAGAAGACCCTTCCATCAAAATAGAACTTAATGAAGAGACAGGGGAACATCTTATGCATGGCATGGGTGAGTTGCATCTTGAGGTTGTTGAAAATAGGATTAAATCTGAAAAAAATATTGAAATTAAGACATCCCCTCCCATTGTTGTTTACAGGGAGACTGTTGCTGGGAAATCTGAGACCGTAATGGGAAAGTCTCCCAACAAGCACAACCATCTTTTTTTCAAGGCTGAGCCTCTGGATGACCAGGCTGCTGATTTGATTAAAAAGGGGGAGCTTCCTGAAGGAAGAGTCAAAAAGAAGGAGCAGCAGATTGAGATAAGAGATAAGCTTAACAACGTAGGCTGGGATTCAAAAGTATCTCCAAGGGTGAAAGCTGTCTATAATGGCAATCTTTTTTTGGATATGACTAGGGGGATAGTACACATAGGAGAAATAATAGAGATGGTCCTTGATATGTTTGATGATGTTATGAACAGGGGTCCATTGGCGGGTGAACCCGGAATAAACTCAAAAATAATGTTGATGGATTGTAAACTTCATGAAGATGCTATCCATAGGGGACCCGGTCAACTTTATCCAGCGGTAAGAGATGGTATAAGGGGGGCTATTTTGAACGCAAAACCTATACTATACGAGCCTATACAAACCCTTCAGTTCGAGGCTCCTGAGGAGTATATGGGAGAGATTTCAAAATTGATCTCAAACAAGAGGGGACAGCTTCTTGAAATGAATCAGGATGGAGCAAGAGTAGTTGTTAAGGCAAAAATGCCTGTGGGGGAGATGTTTGGCTTATCGAATGAATTAAGGTCCGCCACCGGTGGCAGGGGAAGCTCCTCTCTGATAGATCAGAATTATGAGAAGCTTCCTGATGAGATGCAGGACAAAATTGTTCAGCAAATCAAACAGAGGAAAGGTCTTACAGACGCGATGTTAGGGGTTAAGAACGAATAGAACCCTTTATTAAGCGTTAATTTTATAAATAAATGGCTTTTCCAAACTAACTACTTTAAATATGAGGGTGATTTAAAAATGGCAAAGGAGAAAGAACATATTAATCTAGCATTTGTGGGACATGTAGATCACGGTAAGTCAACTTCCGTGGGTAGGTTGCTTTTCGATTCTGGGAACATTGATGATCAGGTATTGAGAAAACTTAAGGACAAGGCAAAAGAACTTGGAAAGTCGGGTTTTGAATTTGCGTTTGTGATGGATAATTTGAAAGAGGAGAGAGAAAGAGGGGTCACTATTGATCTTGCTCATAAGAAGTTTGAAACTGATAATAAGTCATTTACCATAATCGACGCTCCAGGACACAAGGATTTTATTAAAAACATGATTACTGGGGCTTCCCAGGCGGATGTAGCTGTCGTTGTGGTTGCGGCTACAGATAGTGTGATGGCACAAACCAAGGAACATATTTTCCTTTCCAAAACTTTAGGTGTGCACAAGGTAGTAATTGCTGTCAATAAGATGGATGTGGTTGACTTTAGCGAGGAAAAATATAACAAGGTAAAGGAAGATGTTTCAGCCCTTCTAAAGACAGTAGGATATAAACCTGAGGAAACTCCTTTTATTCCAATCTCAGCGTTTAATGGAGATAATGTAGTGAATAAATCTGAAAATCTACCATGGTGGAAAGGTAACACACTTTGTAAGGAGTTGGATAGTCTTACCAAACCGGAAGTTCCAAGCGATTTGCCATTGAGGCTTCCTCTTCAGGATGTTTATAACATTACGGGAATTGGAGTCGTACCGGTTGGTAGAATCGAAACAGGCATTATGAAAATCGGGGATAAGGTTACTGTTGTTCCTGCAAGGGATGGAAAGGGTGCCTCAGGCGAAGTTAAGACCATTGAGATGCATCACGAGCAGGTAAAGCAGGCCGGACCTGGCGATAATATTGGATTCAGTGTGAGGGGAATAGGAAAAAAGGATGTTGCGAGAGGAGATGTCTTGGGTCACTCGGACAAGAGGCCAAGTATTGCTACAGAGTTTACCGCACAGATAGTTGTGTTGAACCATCCTTCCGTTATAACTGCTGGATATACGCCGGTTTTCCATATACACACTGCCCAAGTTGCTTGCCAATTTTTGGAAATTCAGAAAAAGCTTAATCCAAAAACTGGAGAAGTTATGGAAGAGAACCCTGATTTCATAAAGAATGGGGACGCAGCGATTGTTAAACTTAGGCCTGTACAGGCTTTGGTAATCGAGAGGCAAAAGGACATCCCGCACATGTCAAGGTTCGCTATAAGGGACTCTGGCTCAACTGTTGCGGCGGGAATGTGCATAGACCTTGTAGAAAAGCAATAAAATAATTTTTTATTTTTTTATATATCATTTAATATCATGGTGAGTACGAGACTTCACTGTGGGGGATAAAAGGAAAATGCAGAAAGCGAGAATTAAACTGGCATGTACAGAAATCGATAAGATCAATGAGGTCTGTAGTTATATAAAGGATATTTCAGAGAAAACCGGCGTGGTGATGAGAGGCCCTATCCCTCTTCCTACCAAGAAGATGAAAATTACTACAAGGAAGAGCCCTGATGGAGAAGGTAAGGCTTCATGGGATAGATTTGAGATGAGGGTCCACAAAAGGTTGATTGACCTTGGTGTTGATGAAAGAGCATTGAGGTTGGTTATGAGGGTTCCGATTCCCGAAGGTCTGAACATAGAGATTGAGATGATTGAGAGTTAGTTGTTTTCGAAATTCTTCCTATATCTTTATTATTTCTTTGATTTGTTTTTTCGGTGCGATTATTTACTTTGCTAATCTTTACTCTTTAATCTTCTTGATTTTGAAATGTTGTTTATTATTTTCCCCATCTTCACCTTTGCAGAACCAAGAAAATCATTGTTTTTTTTTATCAGGGCGAATTTTTCTATGAATTCTTTCCTTTCCAGGTCAAAACCTCTTAACCATAATCTGCTTTCGTCATGATCTAATTCTATTATGTTCTTGTTACATTGTGGGCCGATTAGTTGGGCCCCTTCAATGGTTAGAAGTATACCATCCGAAATTTCTTTGCCAATTCTAAGGCCAAGGGAATCTATATTTAGTCTCCTATCTAGTATTTTCTCAACATCCTTTGTTATAATTTTTATAGAACTATCTTTTTCCTTGTAAAATAAGGCATATTCTTTAAGATTCCCATGGTAACCAAATTGTTCCGAAAGGGCCTGTGAGATTTTTTTGACTTTTTTATTGTTTAAAGCAACAAGTTTTTCCATCAAATACCCCATAAGTCATATTTTTTCCTTTTAATCTCGGCAATAGTTTTCAAAAGGTCAATTTCATCGTTTGTCAAAAGTTTCTTGGCTTCTTTTAGTGTTCTGAAATCATTCTCACTAATATCAGAATAAAGAATATCTCCTTCATGTATCTGTCTTCCTACGGTGACACCTTCAATTGCTATAGCTACTTGCTCATCCTTTTCTGCTTTTTCAACTGTTGATTGCTCGTTTTGGATAGTTTTTATGTGGCCTATTTTTACCCCATCATTCTTCATAACCGGGCTTTTTGGCTTCAAAATTCCTTGATTAACCTCTACACCTACTACAGCTGGGTTGTTTTGTCGGAAAACCATATCTCTTAGAATCTCTATTTTGAAAGGCTTTACTAGGTTTTCCATCTGTTTTTCCTTCGTTTTTTTTTGCTCATGGTCTTTCCATTTTTCATAGTCTTCGAGAAGCCTGTAAATCACTGTATTGGTCCATGTTACAATATCCGAGCGTTTTCTGTATTCGGCGCCTTCAGGGGTGAGGTTGACGTTAAAACCCAGTATAACTGCGTGCAGCGGATTTTTTGCCAGATTGCTTTTTGCGTCTATTAAATCCTTCTTGGAGATGTTACCTACTCCTGCTTTCCTGATTGGAATATCTTTTTCTTTTAGCAAGGTAATCATTGCTTCAAGTCCACCTAATGTGTCTGCCTTAACGATGATTCCTTCCCTGTCGGTTTCGATAAGTACCTCTTGTACTGATTTCTGGACTTCTTCTTTTGCATTTTCTAGTTCTTCCTTGTTTGAAACAACTATTGGCATGCCTGCAATCGCATCATTTAAATCTGGAGCAGCTATTTTTACACCTGTTGCGGCGATAGCCTCTTTAATCGAAGAATATTTGCTTTTTTTATCCATCATCTCTGAAAGGGGTTTTGGTTCAAGGAGCGACCTTACTTTACTCACGATGGGCTCTTCCAGTCCCCCAATGACTATCGTATCTCCTTTTTTTATTTTCCCGTTATAGATTATCACATCAAGAGTGGTTCCAAGGCCCTGTATGTCTTTTACTTCTAGTATAGTGCCTTTTCCTGGTCCTTCTGCCTCGCACTCAAGACATTCGTTCAAGAAGCGCTGGGCGAGGCCGGTTAAAACCATTAACAACTCGGGTATTCCTTCTCCTGTTTTTCCGCAAGTTGGGACAATCGCGATTTGTTTAGTGTGGCAGGATACCCTATCAAATCTCTCTGCTTCAAACCCTTGTTCATATAACTGTCCTATTATTTCATATATCTTTTGATCCAGCAAACCTTGGGTTGGCTCAGATAGATTATTTATGTTTTCAAGAAGAGTGTTTTTTGTGCTTTTCCACCCTGAAACTAGGTCCACCTTGTTTAAAGCCACGACAAAGGGTGTTTTGTATTTTTTAAGAATTTCAATGGCTTCTATGGTTTGTGGTTTTAATCCTTCGTTGATATCAATAACTAGTATGGCAAGGTCTGCAAGATTTCCTCCTCTTTTTCTAAGATTTGTGAATGCAGCGTGCCCTGGGGTGTCTATGAAAAGGAGCCCTGGAAGAGATAAATCTGTTTTGATAAGTTTAAGTAAACTTCCGCAGATTTTTTTAATCACATCAGTTGGGACTATTGATGATCCAATTGCCTGGGTGATTGCTCCGGATTCCCTCTCTGCAACCGTACTCTTTCTTATTGTGTCAAGTATCTTTGTCTTGCCATGATCAACATGCCCCATAATTGTGACGATGGGTTTTCTTAATGTCATAGGTCACAGAAAAAATGAATTATTATTAAATTTATTGAAAAAAATTATTGAAACTTCCTAACGGGAATTGATGGTCTTATTGGGCAATTCCCTTTTTTAGCTTTCTCCAGTCTTTCCCCTCATATTATTATGTTACTATGAGGACAGTTTGATTATCATT
>CAZBGG010000045.1:0-7948 GCA_964491305.1 uncultured Methanosarcinales archaeon | reverse complement strand
AGGAAAAGTATATCCTTGCTGACGTTCCATTAAGGGGTTTTGCATCTTCTATTCCTGTGATAAGGCTCTTATGGGAAACAAGTTCTTCCCCCTTTTTTTTTTCATTTGTATAAAGAGTATCGCCATCAATTACAAAGCTTATTCCATGGTTCTTTGGTACAAGGGAAGAGGTTATATTTTTTGCCAGCTTTTTTGCGGTTTTCTTATCACCTGTAGACCATAATAGCCCTATTTGCTCAAGTAAAGTTGAAGAGTTGTCAGTTATGGTCCCATTTTCTACAAGCTCATTGAGGTAAGTGTTGTTCAACTGATTTACTTTTGTTGATGCCAGTATGTTTGCTATGTCTTCACTTGCAAAATATAGGCCTTCTCCTGGGTTTTTATGTATATGAATAAGGGACAATGAAGTTATGCCTACTATTAATATAAAAAGAGCCATAATAGCATCAGTGCTGAAAAAAAACCCTTTTTTTACCGCCATGTAAGCACCACCATCCGGGCCGGTTCTCCTCTATATAGTACTGCCCTTTGTATCCTTGCAAGATTTTCAATATCTTGGTGTGATATATTTATTGTTTGTGATTTAAAGTTCACTTGAGGCAATGATGCCACGTATTTTCCATTAATTTCAATAGGGTTATCCTCTGAATCAATAAGATAAATTGCAAAATCTGAATGGATTCCGAAACTGCTCCGTAATAATTCATAATCTGTTTTGCTGATACTATAGAAAAGCCTTATTTTTTTTTCATCAATAATCTTGTTTTCTTTTATCAGGCCTGGTTTTATTAAATTATTTAAGTTCCAATCAGGAGGAGTTCCTTTTGACACTAGTGCTTCGGAAACTATTTTGGCTTCCAGAAGAGTTTCGTCAATGCCTTCGTGCTTCCTTTCAAAATCCTGTAGTGTATTAAAGAATAAACTCACAACTATAAGAAATACAAAGGCACCAAAAACAAATTCTATTGTCCAAGTCTGGGCTTTAGTCGATATTTATAACACCTTCTTTTTTTCTGATTATGTTTTCCCCTTTCTTAAGTGTTCCACTAATTTTAGGAATATCATAAAAAAACTCAATATTCGAGCGCTCTGATATTATTTTAAATGACTTATTTGTATTAGATATAGTATATTCATAACCATGGATTGAGTTAGGTAGTGTGATCTTTCTGATGTAGCCATCATTTACTTGTGATGCAGTTATGATCTCGCTTTGTAGATAATTCCCGTAGTCCTTGAATATGGTTTCTTCAATTGCCGTGGCGGTCCTATCCGAGTAATTGCCAAGAACTGCCAGAACAAGTACTGATATAATGGTCATTATGCCTATTAAGATCAAAAATTCAATTGATGCCTGGCTTTTTTTGTTTTTCATTTTTTAAGAGTCATTTGGAGCTTATATTGACAAAACCATCGTATGCTTTGATTTCAATTTTTCTTAAGCCTGGAAAACTTTCGATATCGCCCGTCAGGTTAACATCTGAATATTTAAATACCTCAATTGTTGTATCAGAAGTCCTTACTCTTAACAAAACCATTTCTTCGGTAATTTCTATATCTTCAATGTTATTTGGCATCCTTACGTTAATGGTAGTTTTGCTTGGGCTTCCTATGAAATAGACTTTTTGGGCGTTGTCAACAACAGAATTAACTATGTTTCTTGCCTGTACTATATTCACATCGTCTCTAATTGATTCTTCCTGGGTGGAGTATATTACTATGAGCGGCATCAACATCATTAGCGCGAAGCCGAAAATTAGGACATATTCAATACTGGCTTGGCCCCTTTTTTTAAGCATAGGATACTTCTTATTCCGTTTATATATAAATTTAATCAAAAAGATATTTACTTATAGTAACTACTATGCAGTTATTATCTTATTTAGTGACCTATAGAAGTTTCTTAAGAAAAATTTAAAAATTTAATTTGTAGCTAAGTAGGAAAAACGTTGTATGTCGTTTAATTGTAAAGGTTGTTTTTTAAATATGGAAAGATATAAATATAGTGAGCAAATATTGTGAGTATGATGGCTAGCGATACACCAATGATTGAAACGGGAGTGGATAAGTTAATGGATTTGGTTTCTTCTAAAAAAAAATATCAATAAACCAAGCAGCCAAAGAATTGAACGTTACACAAGATGTTGTTCAGGAGTGGGCTGATTTTCTGGAGGAGGAAGGTCTTATTACAATTGATTATTCTCTCACTAATACCTACATAGAAGAAAAAAAACTTGATGAGAAGGAGCTCAAGGAAAAAACTAAGGACTATTATAATTCCAGGGAGGCTTTTGTGAGGAAGGTTGATAATGCGAAGGGGATTATTGATAAGAATTCCAAGGCTCTTGAGCATTTTAAGGAACAGTTTAATAATTTTAAATCTGAGCTTGGGGAGGATTTTCAACATGTCAAGGATGAATTGTCAGAATTGGATAAGCTTCATAAGATGAAGAATGAAATTGTCTCTGAAATCGAGACCCAGCAAAACGATTTTCATAAAAAGATAGAAAATATGGACAAAAAACTTGACGCTGAAAGAAAAAAATACAAAGAGATTCTTAGCCAGATTGAAGATGAGAAGGTTTCTTTAAAAAAAGAGATGGATAAGGCGTCCTGCCTTAAGCAAAAGGAAATGGAGCTTTACAAAAAGATTGATGATTTTAACCAGACCATAAAAAATCTCTGTAAGAATATCGAAGAAGAAGATAAGAAAGTTGAAGAGACAGAGAAGCATATAGAAGGGCTTCAAAATTTGGCTGAGAGCGTTAAAAGCGAGGTTATCAAAAATAGAGAAAGTCTTGACAAGGTTGTTGCTGATAATAGGGAGCACGAAAATAAAATACAGAAGATGCAGACGGAAATAATGAAAAAAGCTGAAGAAAAAAAGAAGAATATAGAAGAAGATTTAGAAAAGGGAAAACAAAGCTCTGAAACCCTCAGGAACTTTTTAAGCAAGAAAGAGCACATAGAAAAAATGATTGAAGAGCTTGATAAAGAAACTATTAATATAAAAAAAGAACTGGATAATTTGATTAAGAAAAGCAAAAGTTTTTCATTAGCTTCAAACAAAAGCAGTGTTAAAAAGCATATAAAACAGCTTGAGAAAGAATACGAAGAGGTTGAGAAAAGAAGAGACAACTTCAAGAAGAAACTAAATAATTTGTTAGGGTACCTGCATAGATAAAAAATTGATAGTTTTAGCGGGGATTTTTGTTCCGGTGGATATGTCCTAAGACGTGTCGGAGGTATTAAATCCACTTAAAAAAGAGGTATTGAGTTTGGCAAACAAAAAAAAGGCAGGGAAGGCAGTTTCTAAAAAAAGTTCTGTCAAAAAGAAAAAGATTGGGAAAAATAGTGGGTCCAGGGTAAAAGATTCTAATGAAACTACTAATAAGAGGTCCGGTTCTTCCAGTGATTCTAAGAAATCAGAATTTGAAGACAGCGGCGGAAAGATTCCTGAAAAGAAGGTAATTGACAGCTATAGCTTTAACTCTGAAAATATGCCTATTAATGTTGAAATTTATAGTATGGTTGGTGAATTTGTTCCAATCTATGATGTATCGATATCTTCAATAAGCAGGACTACGGAAATGATTCTTGAACAGATCCGAAAAAAACTCATTAAGGAAGTTAATCTGGGTATGACTGATATAACAAATGCAAAGGATACAAATGTAATAGAGGAAAAATTTAGGGAAACAATTTCCTTAATGATAAAAAAATATTTTCCTGATGTTGATGAGAACGTGAAGGGATATCTTACGACATATCTTATACAAAAGAGCCTGGGCATGGGTCAGATTGAGATATTGATGAATGATAATTATGTTGAAGAAATAACTATTAATTCAAGCAGTGAGCCTGTTTGGGTATTCCATAAAAAGCATGGGTGGATTAAGACTAACATAGAAATTATAAGTGAAGAGCAGACCAAACATTATGCTGCAATGATTGGGAGAAAAGTCGGAAGACAGATTACGGTTCTTGAGCCTTTGCTGGATGCCCATCTTAATGAAGGGGATAGGGTTAATGCAACAATTATGCCCGTTTCAACTTCGGGAAATACTATGACCATCAGGAGATTCTCAAGAGAACCCTTCACAATAACTCATTTTCTTGAATATGATACCGTTAGTATTGATGCAGCTGCCCTAATTTGGCTGGCGATGCAATATGAGATGTCGTCTATAATTGCAGGTGGAACCGCCTCGGGTAAAACTTCTACTTTAAACGTTCTTGCGACATTTTTTCCGCCGAACCAAAGGATTCTGTCCATTGAGGATACGAGGGAGATAAGACTTCCGAAATTTCTGCATTGGGTTCCCATGAGTACAAGGACCCCTAATACTGAAGGTACCGGTGAGGTCTCGATGGAAGATTTATTGGTAAATTCTTTGAGGATGAGGCCTGATAGGATTCTTGTTGGTGAAGTGAGAAGAAAAAGAGAGGCTGAAACATTGTTTGAGGCAATACATACAGGCCATAGCTGTTATGCTACTTTTCACGCTAATAGTGTGGGCGAGACTATCAATAGGATAACCAACCCCCCGATTGATGTCCCAAAAACAATGATGCCTGCTATTGCTTTAGTCATTGTACAGTTTAGGAATAGAAGGACTGGTAAAAGGAGAACTTTTCAGATTGCTGAGATTCTTCCGGACTCTACCCCTAATATTTTGATGCAATACAATGCTAAAAAAGATATTTTGGAAAGAGTTAACCAATCAAAGGTGTTGATGGATACACTTCAGATGTACACAGGCTTTACGAGAAAAGAGCTTGAAGAGGACCTAAGAGAGAAAGCAAAAGTATTGAAATATCTTTTGCGAAATAAGATTAAAAGTGTGGACGGTGTTGGTAGGGTAATGGCGGAATATTATACCAATAAAAATAATTTAATGAAATTAATAAGGGAGAATAGAATACTTGGGTGATAATAATTGTTTGATACACTTTTTAAATTTATAGCATCTTCAAGGCCTGAACTTAAGAGGAATCTTAGACAGGCTGAAATCTCTTCCACTTCCGAGGTCTTTGTAAAAAAATCTTTCTTCAGTGCCCTTATGCTTTCTTTTGTGTTTTCTGTTTTGTTTTTTGGTGGCCTACTTAGCTCGATGGGCAGGCCCGTTGGAATGGCTCTGGCTTTATTTCCTTTTATTTTTTTTATTGCTTTTAATTACTTTCTTCACGTGCCTGCTTCATTGAAAAGTAGAAAGGAAAAGGAGATTAACAAGGAAATAGTATTTGCGACCCGTTTTCTCATAATCGAGACTGAATCAGGAGTACCTCTTTATAATTGTTTTATAAATATGTCGAAGACTTATAAAAATATAGGAAAATATTTTAGAGCGATAATTGAAAGCGTCAATCTTGGGACTTCTCTTGAAGATGCCATTAATGAGGTTATTGAATTGTGTCCCAGTAGAAATTTACAGAAGATACTCTGGCAGGTTTTGAATACTATAAACACAGGGGCAGATGTGACTAAGCCTTTGAACTCGGTGATGGAGCAGATAATAAAGGAGCAAAAGATTGAAGTTGAAGAATATGGGAGAAAGCTTAATCCAATGGCAATGTTTTATATGATGGTGGCGGTAATAGCGCCATCCTTAGGCACAACAATGCTGATAATTTTTTCCACTTTTACTGGTTTTGAAGTTGGTTTAGTGGTTCTCTTAATGATTGCGGGATTAGTCGGGTTTATGCAGTTTATGTTTTTTGCGATAATCAAATCATCAAGGCCGGCGGTTGAAATATGATTTTTAAAAAAAAGGAGCATAAGGGAAGGGATAGTAAGACTCGTTTGAAGGGCGGTTTTCAAAGTAGAGGCAGACAGATTAAGAAAAAGATAAAAAAGAGCCAGGCAGAGAGAAGGAGATGGTTTGGTGATCACATAGATAAAGCAGGGTATGAGATAACGCCTTTTGATGTGGAATATTTTGTCAATAGATTGAGTGCGGGGTTTGCATTTCTTTTTTTCGTTTATGTTCTTGCCCTTGGTATAAAATATAAAATACCTCTTTTAGAGCTTGGAATTATACTTTTTCTGACTCCTCTTGCAGGATTTTTTCTTACGGCTATAGTTTTAAATCTTTCTTTTAGGGTGTTTGTTGATTTGAAGAAGTTTAAAAGGAAACTTATGGTTGAAGAAGTTTTGCCTGATTTTTTCCAGTTGGCTTCGGCAAATATAAGGGCGGGAATGCCAGTAGACAAGGCCCTGTGGTTTGCGGTTAGGCCGAGGTTTGGTGTTTTGGCGAAAGAAATAGAGGTTGTTGCTAAGAAAACTTTAGGAGGAGGGAAGCTTGATGAGGCTTTAGTTGATTTTGCTAATAAGTATGATTCTCAGATAGTAATAAGGAGCGTGAATTTGCTAAATGAAGGAATAAAGGCAGGGGGTAATGTGGGGGATCTTTTGGATAAGATATCTAAAAATATTCAGGAAATGAAGACCTTAAAAAAAGAGATGGCTGCCAATGTAACTACTTACGCAATTTTTATAACTTTTGCAGCAATTGTGGCTGCCCCCTTACTGTTTGGCTTGTCCGGACAGCTTCTCTCTGTGGTTCAGGGCATAACAGATGATATAGATGTTTCTGAAGATGATTTTGGAGCTGAAGGAGAGGGTATGGATGTGGGTTTGGGAGGTATTACAACCTCTTTTAGCTCAGAAGGGGAGACGATTGACCAAAGTCATTATAAGATATTTGTTTACATTTGTTTGATCTTTTCATCCGTGATTTCTGCTATGATTGTTAGTACTATAAAGAAAGGCAATATAGCTGAAGGTGCACATTTCATTCCTATATATATTCTTGTATCTTTTTCAGTTTATTTTGTTTCGGATTTTGTGATGGGGATGGTTTTATCAGGGATTGTATGACGGTTTATAAGTATACTTTTTTGTATATTGGTATATAATAATAGAAATATTTAAATAAGAGTTAATTCAGAGGTAGAATAGAGCAGGTTCATACTATGAAGAGGTGATAAAATGTTCTTTAAGAAAAGAGCGCAGGCGGCCATGGAGTTTTTAATGACTTATGGCTGGGCGATATTGGTTGTTTTGGCAGCAGTGGGTATTCTGGCATATCTTGGGGTTTTCAACATGGATGAGAGAATTCCAAGTACTTGTGCATTGAATCCTACTGGGCAGGGTCTGGATTGTGAGACGACTCCCTTCTTCGATGCTGCAAATGATCAAATAGAGTTTACCATCCTTAATGGTAATGCATGGGATGCTATAGACATAAGGGTTGAAGATGGAAGCGCAGATGATTCCTGTGTTGGAGGTTTTGTATCTCCAGACGACCAGTTTAATATGACAAGAGGCGAAACACAAGTTGTTAGAGTCGATTGCGTAGGGTTAACTTCTGGCGAGAGATACGATGAGAGATTCAATATAGTGTACCAGGACCCTAATGGTCAGAGCCACAGAGTTAATGCGCATATCAGTGATATAGCATAATTTTTTTTATTTTTTACAATTTTTTCTATTAAGATTCATGTGCAAAAATATTTAAATCTGGAGGACTGACTCTTTACTGATGGCAAGGAAACCTTTTTTCGCTGGTCAGTTTTATGAGAAACATCCCGAAATGCTGAAAGTGCAGATTGAGAAATGTTTTCTGCATAATTTGGGACCGGGGGCGCCTGATATGTCGAAATCAAATAATTCTTTGAAAGGTGTGATTTCTCCGCACGCAGGGTATATGTTTTCGGGTATGTGTGCTGCGCATTCTTTTAAGGCGATAAGGGAATCCGGGGAATATGATCTTTTTATTGTTATAGGTTTTAGTCATAGTCAGCTGGATAGCAATCAAATTACTACAATAAGGCAGGATTGGGAAACACCTCTTGGAAAGGTAAAGGTTGATAGGGAGGTTGTTGATAAGCTACTGGAGTTAGATTTTGTCAGTGAATGTGAGAGAGCTCATGAGCAAGAACATTC
>CAZBGG010000044.1:0-8182 GCA_964491305.1 uncultured Methanosarcinales archaeon | reverse complement strand
TTTAACATCATCATTTTTCATAAAATCAACGTGGTCAAAATGGCCATAGGCGAGTTCCTGATTAACTATATTATTAGCCATAAGATATAGCCTGCCAAGAGGGCTTCTAATCCTGGAGGAAAAATCCATTTTGCTCATAGATACGCTGCCCCTATCAAAAGTGAGTGGGTAATTAACTCTAACATAAACAAAATCCAAAAGAATAAGAGTACTAACATCAATATCCCCCTCATCAATATCAAACCCCTGCCTTCTAAAGATATCAAAATCAATACAGCCCCTCAAATTATTTTCCAAAGCCCTTGAAATTTCATTGCTCATTTCTTGCCTTTTCAAAACCTTATTTATACAATCACCATTCTCCTGCTCACACAAAAACCTAAATTTTTCACCATCATAATAAGTGTAGTCCTCAATCACAAGAGTTCCGCCATATAACCCTATCTTTTCAATAAATGGCTTTGCAACCTTGTCAATACAGGATTCTATATAAACCTCCACGGGCTTCATATCGTCCTTTAATAGATAGGAAGAATCAACTTCGGGAGCCAAGCCGCTCTCAATGGCCTGCAGAGTGGCAAATAATAATATCAGAATTAATATCACCAATCCTACAATTATAAACAATGTTACCTGCGATTTTTTCATTATTTCCCCTTTTTTCAATATAAAGTGGAGCAAAAATATAAATAGTTTATTGTTATCTAGGCCAGCCGATGGATAAAAAATACAGTTTTTTTTTAATTGCACTCTTTTTTATGGTCCTCGCATTCAGGCTATTCTTTGCATTCCAGACGCCATTTTTTACGGATGGTGAAGCCTATACCACCCTTAGGGAGGTAGAGCACATAAAAGAGGGGGGGTTACCCCTAATAAAAGATGAACTAAGCTATGGGGGGATTGAGTACTTAATCCTGCCAATTTTTCATTATATATTGGCATTCTTTTCGCTTTTTATGCCAACTACTATCGCATGCAAAATAATTCCAAATATAATGGCCTCAGCCCTTGTATTTCCAATGTATTTTTATGTTAGGAACATGGTAAAAAACAAAAACATAGCAATATTAACTTCTTTCATAGCTTCCTTTACACCAATTTATATTTTTGAAACCGTGAACTCAATCTCTAAATTTTCAATTATTGCACCACTTTTCGTTACCCTTATGTACCTTTTCCAGAGAATCAACTTCACAAAGAAAGCACTACCATTTATTGCCATTCTCATAATGTATATACTCACAGATTTCTCAGTAATTATACTAATCTTATCAATACTTTTATATCTATTACTCTCCTGGACAGAGGGATTAAAAATCACCAGGCGCGAGATTGAGCTTATACTGTTTTCAGTTTTTATAACCGGACTTACGTACATTATCTATTTAAAAGACATTCTTCTGGAGGAAGGAGTAAACACAATATATGGAAATATACCAAAACCTGAAATCATCCAACATTTCAGCGAAATAAACTTTATCTTTGCTATAATTAGTATAGGAGTGCTACCTTTGCTTTCACTGATTATCGTCTCGCTTTTATATTTTTCAAAAAAGAAAAAAAAGACAGTCTATCTCCCTATGAGTGTTGGGTTCATGGTAGCGTTCCTACTGTTCATAAAAATAATTCCCTTAACGGTAGGATTGATTCTACTTGGTATTATGGCAGTAATATTATTTGGTGAATTTCTTTTCCTGGTACTCAATTATTTTGAAAAAACAAAATTTTCCAAATACTGGTGGGTTATCTACATTATCTTAATCTTCCTTCTTTTAATAACATCAATTGTGCCCTCTTTTTTAAACGCACAAAGCGCTATTGAATCAACACCTAAAAAGGAATTTGTCAGTGCATTAGAGAAATTAAAAAACATTTCTCCAGAAGATGATGTAGTGGTCAGCACTCCGGAAAAAGGGAGCCAGGTAGCATATTTTTCAGAAAAAAGAAATATCATGGACACGAACTATCTGCATGGAAAAAACACAATGGCTCGTTATAATGACTTGGAGACCATCTACTCCTCAGCTCTTGCCACAAGAGCCATTAAGCTAATGGAAAAATATGATGTTAAATATATTGTATTTGATGAAAGCGCGAAAGAAAAATATAACATAAATAGAATAGCCTATACAAACGATAAGTGTTTTCCACTGATTATAGATAAAAATTCAACAAAGATTTACGGAATAAATTGTACAATGGTAAGAAGATGAAGAAAAAAATAATATTTTGGACTTTAGCATGTTTTCTATTTATTATAGCCTTACACAGTTTGCACTATCACACAAACAAACAAGGGTTAATAGGCAATGAATCCTTCCAAAACATAAATTCATTAATGCATGAAGAAAAAGAAGGCTGGTATGAAACTTTGATATCATTACTTGGAGAATATCTTGGAGTAGAGACCTCAGCAATAATATTGGTTATTTTTTCAATCGTTGGCTCGCTGATTTTTTTTGCCCTGATAATAGATAAAATAGAAAATAGTAAAAATGTAAAGCATTTTGCTCTTTTCTTTCTGATAATTTCTCCTCTTTTCATTTATAGCTCCACTGTAATTCAACCGTATAGTCTTCTTTCTCTCTTATATCTTGCTACAATCTACTTCTTTTTTTTAGAGAAACCAATAAAATACATAGGCAGTATCTTAAGCGCCCTAATGGCCTTTCTAGAGCCGATATTATTTGTTATATTTATACTACCCCTATTCTTCCATTTTCTAAAAAAGAAAGAAAACAATACAGCAATAGCAGTGGCTGCATTAATTTCCTTCATTTCATTTTTGGTAAGTTTTGAAAAAAAATCAATAACAGGGAATAATATATCCTTCGTTGGATTACTGGAAAGTAATATAGTGATGTTCGGAGCATTAAAAGGCTTCACATTCTTAGCAATATTTACAATAATAATAGCATTCATATTTACATGGAAAGATAAGAAGAAAAACGTCCCCTTTTACCTTCTCTTTATTTTAGCAATATTGGGTTCAATTTTTATAGACGAAAGTTATAAAATAATTCTTAACTTTTTTGCCGCGTATCTATCTGCATATGGTTTCTGGAGAATTACCTCAATGAGATGGGAGCTATACACAATAAAAAATATACTTTACGTGCTGATAATATTGGGTATGCTGGTTTCAGGCATTTTTTATATAAGCACCCTCTTTTCAACTTCACCTTCAGAAAATACCATCAGGGCACTGCATTTTATAAAAGGCAATACAAATGAACACGAAAAGATATTTTCCGACCCCAGCAAAGAACACTGGATAATATATTTTACAGGAAATGAAATTTATACAGGTAACCAGACAGCAGACATACTCAGAACAAGAAATAACAGAATTGCCACCGGCTTTATGGAAGAACAAAATATATCTCTAATTCTTGTAGATGACCATACCAGAGAATTAATGATACGCGATGACAACAACATAGGTCTTGAATTCGTCATGGAAAATAGTGATAATTTCAAGAAGATGGTAAGATACGACCATACAGTAGTATGGGGATTTAGGAACTGAAATAGAATTTATTCTTAAAAAAAATAAATATTTTTAAATGAATAAGATTTTATGGAGAAATTATGATGGCCTTATATAATTCATTGGTGTATTTTGTGTGGTTTATGGCCACATTTTACATGATCTATTTTGTACTATCTTTAATTAGTTTCAAAGACAAGCTATTTGAAAACAAAAGATACAGAAAAGAAAAAAACCCATTCGTCTCAATAATAATACCTGCATTCAACGAAGAAAAATCCATCGCTGAAAGTATTGAATCCCTAAAAAAAATAACATATAGAAATATTGAATTTCTTGTAATGAATGACGGAAGTAAAGATAGCACAAGTAAGATAGTAAGAAAATACATAAAAGGGGACAAAAGATTCAGATTCTTTGATAACAAGGAAAATAAAGGGAAGGCCACCGTCCTGAACCAGGGGACAAAAGAAGCAAGAGGAGAATTTGTAGCCTGCATGGACGCGGACTCACTGGTACAAAAAAATATTGTTGAAAAAATCCTGCCCTATTTTTCTGACAATGATGTAGGAGCCGTCACCGTAACAGTGGAGGTGAATAAACCCAAAGGCCTTATGCATAAAATAGTGGCTTTGGAGTTTGCCCTGGGACTTTCCCTTTTCCTAAAGATTTTTTCATTTCTTGATTGCGTATTTGTAACACCTGGGCCTTTTTCGATGTACAGGAAGGAAATCCTCAATAAGATAGGAGGTTTTAACCCTAAAAATATCACGGAAGACCATGAGATTGCATTTAGAATTCATAAAAACGGTTATGAAATAAAAAACTGCATTGAAGCTAAAGTTTACACTAACTTGCCGGAAAGCTTCAAAGGAATATACATACAAAGAAGAAGGTGGTATTCTGGAGCCATACAGACTTTTTTTCAACACAGAGATATGCTTGCAAGACCAAGGTATGGCTTTTTCTCCTATTTTGTGCCCTTTAACTTTTTTCTGATTGGTCTTGGTTTAACACTATTTACCGCAACAACTCTGCTATGGATTACAAAGAATATAAGGGAGCTGCTTTTTTATAGACATACGGGATTCAACTTTTTTGAAAACTTTTCACTAAGTATTGATTTTTTGTATATTGGACAAGTTAATATTTTTGGTATCAGTCTGTTCCTATCAACAATTATGCTTATGATAATTGGTGTAAAAATAACAAAAAGAAAATTGAAGGATAATAGGGTAGGCGCTCTGGGCTACCCATTCATGTTCTTTTTGTATCAAATATTTTGGGGTGGTGCACTATTAGCAGTATTAAAAGGAAAAAAGATAAAGTGGAGATAAAGAAAACAATCGCTATAGCGTCATTAACAATAACACTTGTGATATTTATCACTATACTTTTTATAGGTAATCTTTTAGACACTAAAAGAGAAGAGAAAATAGACTCTGAGTTTGAGCAAATATTCAGAGAATTCAGAAACATGGAAACATTATTTCTTATGACCGAGTTCTACGATGATAAGATGGCATGTCTTGCTTTCGAAGAGAAACTAAAAGAATTGGATGAAACAATATGGGAAATGGGCAAGAGACTAGAGAGGTATAGGTCTGCCTCTGAAGAATTTTATGAAAGTGGATACTACAAAAAACAGAAGAAAGCTTTTAATGAAAATCAGGTATATTATTACCTTCTTATGAAAAGGATGATTGAAGAGTGTGATATAAAGAAGTCCACAATTCTTTTTTTCTATGCAGATTCATCCGAATGTGATAAATGCGACGACCAGTCCTTTATATTAAGTGATATCAACGAGCTTGATAACGAAAGAGGAAAATATGAAGTAGCGGTATTCCCACTGGACATGGATTTAAATATAACTACAATAAATCTATTACACAGTTACTATGAGGTTGAAAAATTGCCTTGTTTAATCATAGATGAAGAAAAACATTGTGGCATAAGGGGAAGTAATTTCATTGTTGAAGAGATTTGTAAAAAAGATGACTACTACCTATGTGACCTCCACAAAAAAAGGAGATAATAACAAAAGCTTTCGTGATAGACTATGTGGCTAAAAAAAAAACATATTCCCCTTGCAGGATTGATAATTTTCATGCTTGCCGTAAAGCTCTATATCTTCTTAAATAAATATCACTTAGCTACATGGGATGAAGCGGTTTTTTTAGCAATGGGTAAATGGATTTTCTCAGGAGGTGAGATAGGATTATGGGAGATTATAAGACCCATAGGTTTACCATTATTATTAGGCCTGGTATGGTTAAGTGGAATAGACCACATAATTATTTCGAACATTGTTATATTTTCATTTTCAATTGGAATTGTTACTTTCACATACTTACTCACAAGAGACCTATTTGATGAAAAGACTGCAATTTTGGCAGCTATAATCACATACATAACGCCCGTAATATTTCTTTTTTCAAACAGGATATTCACAGGAATACCTGCTTTATTTTTCTGTCTGGGCGCAGTTTACTTTTTTTACAAAAGAAAACTTATGCTTTCAGCAACTTTTTGTTTCCTGGCTTTCTTTTTCAGATATCCCGCAGGTCTTATACTGGTTGCAGTACAACTTATATTATTCATCACATATTGCTATGATAGCAGAATAAAAGGTATCATAGAAAATATTAGGAAAAACATTAAACCTATCCTGAGATTCAACATAACTTTTATAGTTCTACTGGCTTCATTCCTGATATTAAACAAAATAATGTATGGAAGTTTTCTTGAAGCGCTAATCCATGCTTCCAAACACCAAAGCTCAGTAATAGGAAACATCTATGGTCTTGACTACTTTATATTCTATCCTGTAACTCTTATTGTTTCAAACGCTCTATTTTTATTCGCTTTATTCATACCCTTTAAAAACAAAAAAATAATTTATCCTCTGATACCTTTTTTAGTTTTTTTCATATACTTTCAGATAATACCCCACAAAACCGAAAGATTTCTCATCCTGCTAATACCATTCCTTTCAATAATTTCATCTGTTGGCATTGTAAGAGCATGGTCCATAAGCAAAAAGCTTTATTACCGCTTACCACTGGCATCAATAATAACAATCATTTGCATATTTTCACTCTACCAAGGGTATGGTTCCTTAGACACTTTTCCGGATAAAAAACCGGACTTTGTTGAATCATACCATAAATACTTTGATAGGATAGATTTTAATGGAACAATAATGACATCAGATCCTGTACCAGCAGCCTATACCGACCACAAATATGTACATTTCTATGCAGAGCCAAAAGTAGGATTGATAATACTCAATGAATATAAGGGAGACGCATTCATATATTATCCTGACGCATTCCCCTGGGATGACGAAGAATCAGAAATATTTAAGAACAAAATAGAAGAATTCTTTAAAGAAAACGGTAATTTGGTCTATAATGGAACTGTTTATGGGCAGCCAAGAGAAATCTACCTAAGGAAATAGCTTGTTCTCCTCCTTCAGAACATTTGCTAATTTTGATTTAGTTGCCGGTGAAGAGGGAACGAAAGAACATTTTTTGCTCTCCAATGTAGATAGCTTATAAGTCCCAATCTCCCTTGCAATCTTTACGATCTCCATTTTATCAAAACATAATAATGGTCTAAGAACAGGAATGCTCACCGCACAATCAATTGTTTTCATGTTCTCAAGGGTTTGTGAAGCGACCTGTCCCAGGCTTTCGCCTGTAATTAATGCAACCGCTCCCTCCTCAATTGCGACCTTCTCAGCTATCCTAAGCATGTTCCTTTTGCATAAAATGCACATGTATCTTTTATTAGTCTTTTTTGAAACCTCTTCGAGAAAGGGGAAAAAATCCTTAATAATTAATTTTGAATCCTTATCAATTAATGATTTTAAATTCTCAACTCTATTGGCATCATCCTCCAGCCTTAAATGCAGGTAAATTATTTCAAATCCCTTCTTTAGCATTAGATGGGAAGCCACGGGACTATCAATTCCAGTACTTAACAGAGCAATAGCTTTCATTTTTTACAAAAATAGATTATATGGTCTTTTTGATAGGGTGAAAGAATCCGGGAATCAACGATTTTAAGTTCTTTTTCAATTTTATCCCTTACTTCCTTGAATACTTCTTTGGGTTTTTTGATTACATCAATACTTCTTGATTTAACAGCCAATATGCAATAACCATCCTGTTTAAGGAACATTTTAACATTTTTGAGGAAAATTTCAACCTGATTTCTTTGGGCAATATCCTGGAAAATCACATCAACAGGAACAATCAATTCTTTATAGCTTTCCGGATTAAAAGCATCCTCTAAAAGCGGAGCCATGTTTGGCCTATCCTCGCAAACAAATACAAGGTCCCTTGTTACCCTGGGGGCAGAATCTAAAGCAAATACAAATCCTTTCTCCCCAACCAAATCTGAGACATGAGAGGCAGTGGTTCCCGTTGAAGCACCCAGGTACAATACTATATGACCCTTTCTTATAAATATATTGGGAGTGCCTTTATGTATAGCAGCCGACAACTTACTCTTATAAGGGTTCCATTCCCTATACTCAGTGTTGCCTTTAATTTTTATGATTTCATCATAAACCTTTGTTCCGGGAGCAAAAGATTTTGTATAAAAAGAGCTACCCTTTCTCTTTTTTTCTTCATATACCTCAAAAATATTTGATTTCTGCATAAGATTTATAAGAAAAATTCT
>CAZBGG010000043.1:0-8271 GCA_964491305.1 uncultured Methanosarcinales archaeon | reverse complement strand
CGTCTTTTGTTATATTAGTTTTCAAGTCCACATTCTTTGGGCTTGTCTCGCTGTAGCCAGTCTTGAGGCTAACATCATCAAAAGTAAGACTATAGTAGTTTTGTTTATGCCACTTGAAAAATTTAGAACATTTTCTCATAGGTCCACCCCTCTTTTATTAAGAAAAAATTGTTGACTTTTTTTTCAACCATGGAAGTTGTTTTTGAAGGTATTTTTTAAAGGTTTTGTTATTGAAAATCTTGCTCGAATTTGGAGAGGGTATAACGCAAAAAACCCTTGTTTTTTTGGAACATCCTAGGCTATGCTCTGGATTGTATTCTTTGTTTTTTAGATAGGGATGGACTTGCAACTAATAAACGAAAAAATTTTTGTTATTTATTTTGATAATTGGCAGCCTCAAAAGATTTATAAATACCTAAAAATTCTTGGAGGATTGGTGTGATTATGGATTATGATAAGTTGTTGGAAGAAGCTTACGAAGCTTTGCCTGAAGACCATGGGACTGCTGAGAGATTCGAGATCCCCAAGGTGAAGGGGCACATTCAAGGGAATAAGACGATTATAACTAATTTTCATCAGATTGCGCAGTTCTTGAGCAGGACGCCTGAGCATCTTTTAAAGTATGTTCAAAAGGAGCTTGCTACCCCTGGGACTTTGGCAAAAAATGGTATTATTTTCGGAACAAAGATTCCTGCTTCAAGGATAAACGAAAAAATTGAAAAATATGTGGAAGAATATGTTCTTTGTGGTGAATGCAGGAAGCCGGATACTAAGTTGGTGAAAGAGGATAAATACCTCTTCAAGAAGTGTATGGCCTGTGGAGCGAGACAATCTGCTAGAATTCTAAAATGATTGTTAAAAAGCATGTTTCCGGTGGTAGACTGGTTCTTGCGATTTGCGACTCTTTGCTCCTTGGAAAGATCTTTGAAGAGGGTGAAAAGAAACTGGATTTGTCCTCTCATTTTTATTCGGGTGATGAGATTGAGAGGGAAGATTTGAAGAAATTGATCAAATGCTCTTATATTCTGAATATAGTTGGTGAAGAAAGTCTGGAAGTAGCCAGGCAAGTGATAGAAATAGGCGATGATAGTGTTATTTATATAAAGGATATTCCCCATGCACAAGTGCTCTTTAGTTCGGAGGAGGTTCTTTAAATGGCAAAAGAGATAATAGTTCATGGCCGTGTCCAAGGTGTTTTTTTTAGGGATTATACAAGGAAAAAGGCACTTCAACTTGGATTAAAGGGTTATGTGAGAAATATGCCTGATGGCACGGTAAAAGTAGTTGTTGAAGATGGCGAAAATGTCCAGGAACTAGTAGATTGGCTGGAAAACGAAGGGAGCCCTTCTTCAAAAGTTCAAAAAGTGGAAATCAATGAAACCGACTTAGAAGTTAGCGTTGATTCTTTTCAGATTCTTCATTAGATTCCATCTCTTCCTCTTGCGGGGCTTTTGTTCTTTTTTCCACCAGGGACTTAACTCTTTTAGCCATTTCTTCCACTTCCACCAGCATTGAGATATCCGCAAAATTTTCCTTTGCGCACTCATCACAATAATAGTCTCTCGTGCCCTTTATATTATATTTTGCCTCTTCCCCACAAATCATACATTTTTTAGACATTCGGGAGTCCCTTAAATTAAGGTTATTTATAAAACTTTTCTTAATTCTTGCGGATAATTGTGCCTTAAAGGACTTGTTTAAGGGTTTAAAAAGGAAAATTTTATATAACTTCACGACAAGATTTCCTTCATGCCTCAGTCTTTTAATCTCCGTTATGCAGGTGTACTGGATTTCCATGCGTTTACAAAGCATATTTGTGATTGGTTTGAAAAGAAAGGTTTTGAGCATTATATATCTGTTCAAAAGTCTACATCCCAGGATTTCGGATTAAAGGAGGAGCAGGTTATAAAGGGTTGGTATAATGAGACGGAATACCATAGGATTTATATAAGCGTTGAGTTGACCTTATGGGATTCAGTACCCGTTGAGATGGTTGAAGCCGGCGAGAAAAAAGAAATGACTAAAGGCCGCTTGTTAGTCAAGGGCAAGGGAAGTATGGAAAAGGATTTTGCAGGGCATTATAACTCAAGTAAGTTCACAAAAAAATTGAAAAAATTTATGGAGAATTATGTTATAAATGAGCGATATGACGCCATATGGGAGGATGATTTGCACTATAGGGTCCTGGCCCTTAATGAGCATATAAAAGCATTCCTGGATATGAACACTCAAGGAAAGTATTTTTAAGATGGCAGAAAAAAGAATAGTTGTTGAGGGTATGAATCTTGAATATGAAGGTCTTTTTAGGTTTAATGACCTTTATCTAGTTATGGAGCAGTGGTTGAAGGAGAAGGGCTATGATAAGGATGATAGGAAGAACTATGAGCAGGTATTAAAAACCGGCAGGGATATAAGGCTTGATTTATGGCCATGGAAAACAATAACAGATTATGCCAAAATACAGTTAAAGATAATCATTCACGTAAAGGAGATGAAGGATGTGGTCGTAAAAAAGGACGAAAGGGACGTGAAAATGAATCAGGGGAAGGTTTCAATTAATTTCAATGGCTTTCTTATAACAGACATCAAGGATAAATGGGAGGGTAAGCCAGTTTTTTATTTCTTAAGAATGGTTTTTGACAGGTGGGTTTACAGAACAAACACTGATAAACTGGCAGGAGCTGTAGGCGATGAAGTTGACCAGCTTTATAATCTGGCAAAGAGTCATTTGAATATGTATCGTTATTGACTATTTTGAAGCCAGCTTAACATCCCCTTCCTGGACGGTCTTTCTTCCTGAATGCTTGGCAATCTTTGCTGATCGCTCACTTATATCTTCTGCAATTGAGGTTATAACGTCTGCAAAAGCGTCAACAGCTTCTGAAGAAACCCTTTTTGCGCCAGCTTTCATAAGTATCCTGGAAACGGGGGCTTTAGGAATTATTGTTGTTTTTTTTGCCATAAGGGATTGTAATTTTTACTGTTTTAAAAATCTTTCATAAAAAAATGATTGATTAGTGTAATTTGTTCCTCCAAAGTAGATAAAAACCAAAAACTTTTTATATGATTTCTAAATATATACAGTAACTAAGGTTAAAATGAAAAAAAGCAAGACAGATACGAGGCTTTTCCTGGATATAAAAAATCCGGACGAGAAGGAACAAAAAAAATGGAAAAAGACGGATAAATGGCGTGAGCCCGTCTTTTAAAGGATATTTTGGTGGTAGATAATGGAAGAAGATCTTCAGATACTAGAGGACATAGGTGCCGAGAGTAGTAAGGATAAAGAGGACCTAAGATCCGTGTTGAATAAGAAGAGCTATTCGGATTTTGAATTGGATGAGATTATGATGGATTCTGAGGAATTTGTTTAGTTCCATCACAAGAATTATATATTTCTTCTTTAATCGTGTTTATTATGCATATAGATTTGGAGATGGAGAGGGTAGTTGACCATATTCTGCAAAAAGATATCAGAGCCATATGCTTACAGCTTCCTGATGGGCTTAAACCTAGAGCGGGAGAAATCCAGGACTATATAGAGGAGGAAGCTGATGTTGAAGTGTTTATATGGGGTGGCTCTTGCTTTGGTTCCTGTGACATACCTCTTGGTTTGGAAAATCTGGATGTTGATTTGTTAGTGCAATGGGGTCACAATGGATAAAACTAGAGAGCTGTTGATAGATTCGGAAAGGATCGCTGGATTAAAAGATATTATTATTAGTGCTGCAGATGAGATTTCAAATGCGATCAATGAAAAACGTCCCGTATGGATAAGACACCATAACGATTGCGATGGATACTGTGCTGCCCTGGTTCTTGAGAAATCCATACAAAAAAAGATGTATAATGTTCATAATAAAGAAAGTGATTTCTTTTTTTTCTATAAAAGATTCCCTACCAGAACGCCTTATTATAATTATGCGGATGCAACCAGGGATATTTCCATATTCCTTTCCGAATCAGAAAGGTTCAACCGCAAAAAGCCATTGATATTAATCTTAGATAATGGCAGCTCGCAGGAAGATATATTCTCCTTGAAAAAACTGAACTTATACGGCATTAAACCTATTGTGATAGATCATCATCCAATTGGTTCAGAAAATGATGCTTATATTTCTGTGCATCTTAACTCTGGAGAAAGTGATATTAGTTCTTCAATGCTTGCATCAGAGGTAGCAAATATTCTTGGAGGCGTTATGAATCCTGAACTTTATGCGGCTACCGGCGCAATCGCTGATAAATCAGAATCAAATGAGCTTGAGAGTTATTTAGCAATTGCTGTTAAAAAAGGTTATAGCAGGGAGTTCCTCAGCTCATCTGCTCAGCTTATTGATTTTGAAGTCAATCATCTGGGAAATTCTGAAGCCAGAAGCTACGTGCAGGAGCTGATTTTCGGCGACATAAAAATCATGGAGGAGCTTATGGGCATAGTGGGTGAAGAAATAGAGAAAGAAACTAAATTAGTTGAATCAATAGCCATAAAATACCTTGTTTATAATGAATTTGAAGACTATATCGTTGCTTCCATCGATACTGAAAAGTTTTTTAATCTAAAGGGCTTGTCAAATTCCAAGATAACCAATATTTCAAGGAATAAACTTGAAGAGATAAAAAACAAACCAGTGGCTATGTTGGGTTATGGGAGTGACATCATTACCTTTCGCATAAATAAAGAGCTGGATTTTGATATGAACAAGATAAAAGAGAAACTTTTGGAGAAATTTCCCCATTCGATGATACAAGGGGGTGGACATGCTAAAGCAGGCAGCATACACTTCTCAAAAAACTTGGCTGATGAAATTAGGGAAGAAGCGTTTAACTTTTTGATGGGGGGAAAAGATGGTAAATGATATTCTTGTTACTATAGTGGCTTTCTCTGGTGTTTTGGCGGGCTATTTTCTTTCTTTAATTGCGCCTGAAGAGCTTGAATTGGGTAAGAAATATTTTATTTTATTTCAGAATATGTCGTATGCTCTTTTTTTGCTGGTTATCACATTTTATTTTACTTCACTCATAATTGTTTCTTCTTTGGTTTCAGTCCTTGTTTTTTCGCTCGGATATTTTTACAATGTGTCTAAATTCCTTTATATACCTTCTGGACTTCTATTCTTTTTTGTAGGCCAGGACGAGATATTGCTTTTGGTATCAATTTTATTTTTTCTCACTGGAATGGGTGCGGGGAGTTATGAAGCAACTAAATATGTGAAAAACGAAAAAGTTAATGGAAAGATTAATCTTCTAAGAAGCCTGTTATTTTATTATGGTTGGTTTGTTCCTTTAGCAGTTTTACCATTTTTCCTTTCTTATTTTAAGTAAGTATCCAAGCCTTGTTGTTAGAAATGAAAGAATCGGTCCAATCAGCAGTAGTATTATCAGCATTTCAGTTGTTAAGGGCTTGAAAAGCAAAGAAAAAAATGCTATGCCTATCACATAGTCCATCTGATCAAATGGTATGAAGGGCTTTCCTGGTTTGATTTTAAGCTGTCTTTTAACAAAACTCTCTAAAGAGTCACCAACCAGGGCTCCAAGTCCAAAAATCGAGCCAACGGTAATAGCTGTAAAAAAGTCATACTCTATATAACTAATCATTGAAAAAAATCCAATGTCGCTGACTAAGAACTGTAAAAGCCCAACAATTGCACCGCTTATTATACCGCATACAAAGCCCCTGATGGTCTTATTGTCTCCTAGTAATCTCTTGTTGTTTATTTTTCTTCCAAGGTCAACAGGTATATCCAACTTCTTGAACCTATTTTTGACAAAGATTGGAACCATGTTTGCAACGAGGCCTGGCAAGGCGTAATATAAGGTAGTTAGTATCATCATTATAATTGGCAAGACTAATCCCATATTAATAAAGAACACAGATAAGGTAACAAGTATCCCTACCAAAATTCCAAAAAATACTTCAATGAAATTGTGTCCTACAACCTCGCTTAGTTTCTTGATGTCTAGTTTTGTCTTTAGACGAATTTCTTTCACTATTATATTTATGGCTTTTGCGTGCTTTCCTGTTTCCTGTCTTAATCCAAAAGCATCTCTTATAACTATAAGACACAAGAAGAATGCAACCAGCGAGAGCGTGGTTATTCCTTCCACAAGAATTGTTGCAAAAGCCAGGGATGTTGCAAGAGCTGCATGGCTGCTTGGCATTCCACCGGTTTCCCAAAGCTTTCTTATATCAATACTTCCTGAATATACTATTTTATTAAAAAACTTTAACGATTGCGAAATAATCAGGGCAATCATTACGCTTAAAAATATTTTATTTCCGATTAGCTCGCTAAAATCTATTATCATCTTAAATCTTTTTTATCTTTATATCTGATATCATCAATACCGACATTATTAGGTAGATCAGGATAACATATTCACTAAATGGTACTATAAAATAAATTAAAGGAAAAATAATACCATTGGTTGTTATGGGAACACCTATAAAACCCTTGATTTTCAAGACATTGAACCTTGCAAGCCTTATCATGCCGCACACTGCAAAAAATATCAATATTATCATATGTATTGGCTCGCTTAAACCGGTTGAGTATCCGAATACTGCAGGAGCAACGCCAAAGCTCACAAGATCTCCCAGGCTATCAAGCTCTTTTCCGAACTTATTGTCTGATTTCATATAACGGGCCACTCTGCCATCTAAAAAATCCAGTACAAATGCAAGAATCATTAACGAAGCAGCAATATTGAGCTCTTGTTTTATAGAAAAGAAAACTGAAAGAATGCCTGCACAGAAATTACCTATTGTTATCAGGTCTGCTAACTTAAGTTCTTTTATTATTTTCATTTTTAGTCCCTAAAACTTACCTATTATTGTCTCTCCTGCTTTCAATCTTTGTCCTGTTGCGACACTTAGTTTAGCGTCCCCTGGAACTATTAGACTTACCTGGCTGCCTAGATTAATTAGCCCGATTCTTTCACCCTTATTTACTTTTTGGTTCTTTTTCACGAAGCATTCAATTCTTCTTGCCAGGACCCCTGCGATTTGCAGCACTTTTATCTTTCTTTCTCCTGAAATCAAGATTTCATTCCTTTCATTTTCGATACACATCCCCTTCTGCATAGCATTTTTAAATTTTCCCCTGACATGTTTTGTTTTGATAATTTCTCCCTTTATGGGTGATCTTTGAATATGGACATCAAAAGGTGTCATCACTATGTTGATTAAATAATAATCTTTAGAAACCTCTTTTGCCAGGGTATCTATTTTCCCCATAATTCCCTTGTCAATTGTCAGATCTTCTTCATCAGATTTGATTATTTTATTTATTTTTCCATCAGCAGGGCTCACTATATTATTACCTTTTGGGATTATTCTTTCAGGGTCCCTTAAAAACCAGAACCACCAAAAAAGCAGAAAAAGAAGCAGAAGACTAAGAAATACCGCAACCATCTGCAAAAAAAACGTTAGCATTTGAATCATATCCTTAAGTTGTATTTTAATAGTTTATTCCACATGGTAGTGACTGCCAATTATGATTTGGGGCAAAACACAAGAGGTGCTCATTCTTCCGCTGGAATCGCTTCTTTATTGTCCCATGTTTTTTCTTATATTTTCAGCGTACTCTTCTGTTTCTCCTTCATCATATTTTTTGTGAGGGAAGGTCATATCTATGTCATCATTCTCAAATCTTGGTATGATGTGAAAGTGTAAATGGAAAACCAGTTGGCCTGCTGCTTTTTTATTGTTGCTTAAGACATTGAAACCGTCTGCGCCCACAGCCTTTGTTACTCCTTCTGCAATCTTCTTTGTACAGGCGCCCAATTTTTCCATCAATTCATTTGGAGTATCGAGAATGGTCTCATGATGCTCCTTTGGTATAATGAGTGCGTGCCCTTTATTTGCCGGGGAAATATCCATAAAAGCAAGGGTATATTCATCTTCATATAATTTTTCGGAGGGCAGCTCTCCTCTTACAATCTTGCAAAAAACGCAGTCATCCATTTTTAATCACCTCTTGTATAAAGTATTTGTTTTAATCTTGCCCATTCTGATACCAAGGCAGGCATTGATTTGATGCCCGCAATTTCCTACTCAAAAGACATCAAATAACCATACAGGGTATGAGATGAAGCTCTTTTTTTATAAATTTCACCGTTTATTTTTCTTAATTCCTGAAAGTAGTAATATTGTATTTTTTATATAATTAATCTTTATGGTACCTTATTATTCTATGATTTTAAAATTTTTGTCACGTTCTTGGAACAAAAAAGCAAAACATTTATATACAAGTTACTATTCCATAGTGGTTATGA